>DATLWP010000183.1:0-13876 GCA_035576265.1 Candidatus Polarisedimenticolia bacterium | reverse complement strand
CCCCGGTGTTAAACACCCGTCCTGCCACAGAGCCTTCCATGGGCAGAACCACGGTTTCATCCGGCGAGGCCGCCGCCGACTGCCACGTCCGGAGGATGTGCACGCGAAACTGATTCGTAGTGGCGTCATGCAAGGCGAACGTAGCGAAATCGTGCGGAACAGCATTCTGCAATGTGGTGGATATAGCGGAAAGCAGGTCTTCAATATCGAGGTTTGAAAGGAGAGCCTTGCTGATTTCCGAAAGCAGGGCGTCGTCTGATCTCTTTCGGTCCGAAAAGTCGCGAACGACGCGGGAATATCCAAGTAGATCCCCGTTCTTGCTCCGGATGGCGGTGGTCACCACGTTGGCCCAGAACCGCGAGCCATCCTTTCGGACTCTCCAACCCTCGTGTTCGAATCGACCTTGCGCTTCCGCGATGGAGAGTTCCTGTTCGGGCTTGCCGCCCTCGACTTCTTCTTTCGTATACATGCGCGAGCATGGCTGGCCAATGATCTCCTCAGCGCGATAACCCGAGATTGCCTCGACGCCCGGGTTCCAGCTGGAGACTCGCCCTTTGGGATCGAGCATGATGATGGCATAGTCCCTTAAGGATTCCACGACCAGCCGAAGCCGTTCTTCGGTCTGGTGTAGGGCCTCCTCCGCCATTTTTCGCCGCGAGATATCTCGGACGACGCACACCACTGCTCGTCCCTCTCGCGTCTCGGCCGTGCTGAGTATGATGTCAACCGGAAACTCGCTCCCGTCCTTCCGGAGGCCATACAGCTCTATTTCGGCGCTCATGGGACGCCCAGCCAACTTGGCATTGAAACCGGTATGGTGCGAGCGATGAGCATCGCGGAATCGCTCGGGAATCAGGATCTCGACGGGGCGGCCAATCAATTCCTCGTGGTTGTAGCCGAAGAGTTGCTCGACTTGCGCGTTCGTCTCTGTAATTCGCCCCTCATGATCCGTGACGATGATGGCGTCAGGCAGAGATTTGAAAAGTACTTCAAAAAGTGCCGGGGCGAGTCCGATTCTCTGGGGTGACGGGCTAGTCATGATTCGCTCACTCGGATCAGCTAGTCTTTGCACTCTCGCGCTCAAAATTCAACGCTGCCGAGGTACTTCGGTCCAGGTGCCCGCTCTCGCACTCGAGTCGCAATCGTCACGCTCGATTTCGGGAGTATCACCTGTAATGGTACTACAATTGATTCGAAAACTCTCGCGATGCCCGCCAGAGCTACCTAGGGCCCAATTGGGGGCGGCAGCAGACCGCTTAGCAGTGCCCATAAGGGCTCGAAACGTGCCTAGTACTCGCACATCCTCTGAATCGCGGGGTCCCGGCCCGTTGTTCTGAACGGCCCGAGATAACTCCGTTCCCCGGGTATCTATTGGCCTGAGCTCACGGTATGGTAGCCGGCACGCGTTCTTCTGAGGTTACAGCCTTACCCTCGCGTCCCCCCGAAAGTATGGTTGTCCGAGCCCATATTGATTAGATGCACCGTGAGCCGGGAAAGGTACACTCGTTGGCTCCTGGTGCTGTGGAACTTCTCCTAGGCCCGGCTCGATCGATGGATGGATCCGTACCTGTCACCCACACGTTGGAGTAGGCGTTCGGTGAACGAAGGATGGTCCCGGATACCCTTGAACGCGAGCCACGTGGAACGTCCAGGACTATTCGGCCCGCCTCAACCGCGCACAGTCAATACCGGGCAGTTTGCCTGAGTAACAATCTTGTATAGGGCGGAGCGGTAGAAGTAGCTCTTCTTATTGGCACTGCGGCTTCCACTGGTGAAGCCCAGGACGATGATGTCGGCGCCGTGTCCTCCGGACACTTCCAGTATCTTGCTCCCATGCGCACCCCGCTCGGCGACGCAGGTCGGCTGGCACCGGAGCTCGGCCCCGAATGGAACAAGGTCGTGGAGGGTCTGCAGCATCGTCGGCGCGTCGTCCCTGTTTTCGATGCAGTGCAACAGAATTAGCTGGGCGCGATGCTCGCGCGCCAGCGAGATCGCATACGGAGCGGCGGCCAATGATTCCGGACTAAAGTCCGTAGCATACAGAATACGATTGAGTTGTCCGTGCTCGCGCGGCTTCGAAGACACGGACGCTCCTACAGTCAAGACCGGGCAGGATGCCCTTCGAAAGATCTCTTCGGCCACGGAACCTAACAGCGCTTTCTCGAGACCGGTCCGGCCGTGCGTTCCGGAGACAATCAGATCGATCTTCTTTTCTTGGATGATCTCTGAGAGAGTTTGCCAAAATTCGCCCGCCCGAAAGATCAGCTCGTGAGGAACGCTTTGCAATTCCCGTTGAAGGGCAGCTTCAGCCTCTTTTCGGAAGATTTCCTCGTCCGCATCCATCTGGGGCCATGCGGCAGGGGGCGCGAAGGGATAGACATCCGGTTGAATTACGTGCACTGCGTAGACGGTCGAGCTGTATCGTTGAGCGATTCCCAGCGCATACCCCATCGCCTTTTGGGCAGTGGCAGATAGATCCGTCGCGTACAAAATGTTCTTCAGAGCCAAATGCCCCGGAATATCCAGGAGCCTCATTCGGCGCTCCCGTTCTGGCAGCTCAATTCCAAGCCGGCTTGGCGGCGCCTGAATGGCCGGGCTACCAGGAGTCGAAGATGCGAACGGCAATACCACGCCAACCCTCTCATGCGGGGGGCCAGGCGCCCCTGCGTGCGTCGAAGACGCGCAATCCCGCGAAGGCCCGAAGCTCGCGTTTCCACATGGATCGGCCGATCCGAAACGACGATCACGCCTTCCGGCACGGGGTCCCTATCTGCCTCCCTCGAATTCGCCCCCAACCCTAGACGATCGGCCTACATTGTGAAATGACGGGCATCACCAAAGTCTGTGACGTACCTCACAGCAGTTCGCAGGGGGGTCGACGAAACTACATCCGATCGCATGCCACCGGCACCGAGAGGCTGGCTCCCGGCACACCTCGAGCGGAGAAGTTTAGAGCCACGGCTGGCGGCGTTGGAAACAGGAGGACGGTCAGATGGCGGAAAAATCTACGGCTGTTCAAACGGCTCAGGCGCCTGCGTCGCTAAAGTTGGTCGAGCCTAGGGCGCTTTTTGAGCGGATCAATCAAATGCATGAGGCCGTTGCTCGCCGCGCCTTCGAATTGTTCAAAGGCGATGGCGGGCTTTTCGGACGCGACTGGGAACACTGGTTCAGGGCGGAATCGGAGCTCCTTCATCCTGTTCACATGAACATTACGGAGTCCGACGACGCGCTCGCCGTTCAAGCGGAAGTTCCGGGCTTCAGCCCCAATGAACTGGAAATCAACATCGAGGCCCGGCGCCTCACGATCAGCGGGAAAAAGGAAACGCGTGAGGAGCGCAAGAAGGGCAAAACCATCTATCAAGAGCGGTGTTCGAACGAGATTCTTCGAGCCGTTGATTTGCCGGCCGAAGTCGACGCCACGAAGGCCACCGCAACGCTGAAGAACGGCGTCCTCGAACTCACATTGCCAAAGGCCGCCCGCGCGAAAACCACCCGCGTGGAAGTCAGGGCCGCCTGAAGCGAGAGATCCTGCGGATAATAAGGAACGGGACGCGGCTGCCTCGCTGAGAGGGGCCGTGTCCCGCTTCCAGGCAAAGCAAGGAGGGCCATTTCCATCGTTTTTCTCTCGTTGACTTCGTGTAGAGTTACGCCACTCCGAACGTGAGCCCCACTTCCGCCCCCTCGAGCTTATCGGCCGGGCCGCCACCGGCCATGCCGAAAGGGCTCTCCTCCCAAGAGGCGGCCGCGCTTTTCTCGCAATACGGCCCCAACGATCCGGCGCCGGTGAAGCGTGGCGCCGCAGTTTTGGAACTGCTCCTGCTTTTTCTCAATCCGCTCGTCATCATTCTGTTAGTCGCGTGCCTGGCGTCGTTCATCCTGGGACAAACCACGGAAGCTTCGATCATCCTGGTGATCGTGCTGCTCGGCGTGGCGATCAATTTCTTCCAAACGTATAGATCCGAGCGTGCCATTGCCAGGCTGCGGGAGAACGTGACGCCCACAGCAACCGTTCTTCGCGATGGGACTTGGCAAGAGATCAACAGACATGAGGTGGTGCCAGGCGACGTCGTGCGTGTTTCGGCCGGAGACCTGATTCCTGCCGACGGTCAGTTGATCGAGTCGCGCGATCTCTACGTTCAGCAGGCGGCCCTGACCGGCGAGTCGTTGCCCGCGGAAAAAGATGCCCGTCCGCAGAAGGATGGATCGGCTGCGGGCCCGGAGGCGTCGGACCTGATTTTTCTTGGGACGTCGGTCGTGAGCGGGACCGGAACGGCTGTGATTCTCAAGACCGGTTCTCAAACGGCGTTTGGGGCCGTCGCGGAACGCCTCGTTACCCGGTCGCGAGAAACCGAGTTTGAGCGCAGCATGAAGCGCTTTGGGCTGCTGATCCTGCGCGCCGTATTCTTTCTGGTGCTGTTCATCCTGGCCGTGCGAATCGCGCTGCACAAGGATGCTTTCGAGTCTTTCGTCTTCGCGGTGGCTCTGGCCGTCGGGTTGACGCCCGAGTTTCTTCCCATGATCACTTCCGTGACCCTGGCGCGTGGCGCGGTCCGCATGGCCAGAGAACACGTCGTGGTCAAGCACCTTCCCGCGATCCAGAATTTCGGCACCATCGACGTCTTCTGCAGCGACAAGACGGGAACGCTCACCACCGGCCAAATGAGCCTTGCTTCCTCGGCCGATGTTCTTGGGAACTCTTCCGGTCGGCCGCTCACACTCGGCTATTTGAACGCCAAGTTCGAGACGGGTATCCGCAGCCCGCTCGACGTCGCCATCTTGAAGACGGAACCCGCGGATACGAACGGATACGCAAAGTGCGATGAAATTCCCTTTGACTTCGATCGCCGCCGGCTTTCCATCGTCGTGCGAAAAACAGAGGACGCCGCTACCGACCATCTGCTTATCACCAAGGGCGCACCGGAGGGAATTTTGGCTCTTTCGCAGTCTTACGAGACGGCCGGCAGGATTGTCCCGTTCGATGCGGAAGCGCGGACACGTTGCCGGGAGGCATTTGAAGAGCTCAGTGGGCGCGGATTCCGGGTGCTTGCAGTGGCTTATCGAAAGGTGGCCCAGGGCAACGGCTTCACCGTCGCGGACGAGCATTCGCTCACTCTTGCCGGCTATCTCGCGTTCGCCGATCCGCCGAACCCGGATGTGGCCGCCTCTCTGGCGGCCATGAAACGCGATGGCGTGGAGGTCAAAATCCTGACGGGAGATAACGAGCTCGTCGCGCGACATGTTTGCGAGCAGGTGGGCCTCACGAACCCAACGATCGTTCTCGGGGAAGAGGTCGAGCGCATGACCGATCCGGCTCTCCAGCACGTCGCCGAAGAAACCAACGTATTCGCGCGCGTATCGCCGATGCAGAAGCACCGGATCATCGCGGCGCTAAAACACCGCAATCACGTCGTCGGTTACATGGGAGATGGCATCAACGACGCGCCATCCCTGCACGCAGCGGATGTAGGAATTTCTGTGGCGTCGGCAGTGGACGTCGCGCGGGAGGCGGCCGACATTATTCTCCTCAAGCCGGGCCTCCAGATCTTGCACAAGGGCATTATCGAGGGCCGCCGCGCCTCGGCGAATGTCTTGAAGTATCTCTTGATGGGAACCAGTTCGAACTTCGGCAACATGTTCAGCATGGCAGGGGCCTCGGCCATCCTTCCGTTCTTGCCGATGCTTCCCACGCAAATCCTGCTGAACAATTTCTTGTACGACACCGCGCAGATCACCATTCCGTCCGATAGAGTGGACGAACAATACATTCGCTTGCCTCGCCGCTGGGACATGAAGCTCATCCGAAATGTCATGATTTTCATCGGTCCGATCAGCTCGATTTACGACTTTCTGACCTTCTACGTCCTTCTTCATTTCTTCCACGCCAGCCAGCCGGAATTTCACACCGGATGGTTCGTCGAATCGCTCGCCACGCAGACGCTTGTTCTTTTCGTCATTCGGACGTTGGGCAATCCCTTAAAGAGCCGCCCGAGTGCGCCGCTCGCGATAACCACGGTCCTGATCGTGATCATCGCCGTGTTGCTCCCTTACTCGCCGCTTGCGCACCTTCTCGGTTTCACACCTCTTCCAGGGCCGTTTTTCGCCTTCCTGGCCGTTTCCACAGCCACCTATCTTCTGCTCGTGGAATTGGCAAAGCGCCTCCTTTTCGCGCGGGCCAAGATCTGAGCAACACTCGGATCGGAGGACGAAATCTCGGCGTCTCACAGGTCACACTCATCCGTGATCCCCGTCACTGAGACGCCCTGTGCGTTGGAGCATGTTAAATCCGAAGCGCTGGTTTCAGTCGGTTCTTGCCAGACCAAGCCGCACCACAGGGCTCAGGTGGCCGTTCCGCCTCGGCCAGCGCTTACACGATCGAGGAGTTGAGCACACATGGCCCCCAAAGCAGCAGGGCTCAGAAAGAGAACCAGGCGTCCCTCCGGCGGTAAGCGGCGCCAGCGGGCGCGGCGTTCCGCGCGGGGGAGGGCGAAGCGAAAGGGTTCGGCGGAAATACCGAGCTATCTTCTCGAATCGCATCCTGAACTCGGCGCGAAGTGATCGACCTTTCAGCAGCCGGCACGACGGCCGAAGAGGGTAGCGGTCCGACGTGCTGAAACCGATAGGTTCGTCGAGATTGCAGAGGGAGAAGCACAATGAAAGTCAGGGACGTGATGATGAGGACGCCGGCTACCTGTGGCGCCGAGACAAACCTGGGGGCAGCGGTGGAAATCTTGTGGAAACGCAACTGCGGATTTCTCCCTGTCGTCGACACCAACGGAAAAGTCATCGGCGTTGTGACCGACCGAGACATCTGCATGGCTCTGGGAACTCGTGGCCGGTTGCCCGGGGAGATCACGGTCGGAGAGACGATATCGGGCAAGGTCTTCGCATGCAGGCCGGACGACGACGTCCGCGTCGCTCTTGGAATCATGGGGCAGGAGAAAGTACGCCGGTTGCCGGTGATCAATGATGAAGGCAAGGTTGAAGGGATTCTGTCCATGGACGATATCGTTGTTCACGCCGAAGCTGGCAGCCCGGGAAGGCCGTCGGAACTTTCCTACCAGGACGTCGCGGTCACGCTCAAGAGGCTCTATCAGGCAGATCTCCCGGAATTGGCGCACAAGAGCGCTGCCGGATCCTAGTGCGGGGCATTCGGACAAGTCGCCGGAAGTCACCGGGCCTGGGAGCGGCTGGTGCCGTTGTGCGCGCCCCAAGCGCGCGGTGTTTTTGTTCACGACCCGAGGGCGCACGGCTGCCTGGCGCATCCAAGAGCTGTCCTAATGGATGTCTGTGCTTGCTTATTCAACCTGGTATCCATCCAACTACGCCAGTGATACGATTTACAATGGCATTGCTCCTTCGGCAATCCACGTTGGTCTGAATGATGCCAGCCGTCTCCAAAGCGCGGCAGAATTGCCCTTCCCGTAAACGGCCGCGGTGATCGGCGTTCGCTCGCGTAATTCCTAGGACGAGCGCATCGAATTCAACGGAGGGAGGAGAGCGCGATGGTCTCTACAGCATCCGCAGGGTCCGCACAGCCCGGCAAATCAGCACAGGTCTTGTCGGAGGTAGAGTTGCGCAAGATGCATGCGTACTGGCGCGCGGCCAACTATCTCTCCGTTGGACAAATTTACCTCTACGCAAATCCACTTCTCCGAGAGCCGCTCAGGATCGAGCACGTCAAACCTCGCTTGCTGGGTCACTGGGGCACCACGCCGGGCTTGAACTTCATCTACGTGCATCTGAATCGAGTGATTAAGAAGCGCGATCTGAATGCGATCTACATCACCGGCCCGGGCCACGGTGGGCCGGGTTTGGTCGCGAATACATTCCTCGAAGGCACCTACAGCGAGCTCTATGCCAATATCCCGCAAACGGAAGACGGCATGAGAAAGTTGTTCAAGCAGTTCTCATTCCCGGGAGGAATACCGAGCCACGTCGCGCCGGAAACACCCGGCTCCATTCACGAGGGAGGGGAACTGGGTTATTCCGTCGCTCACGCGTACGGCGCCGCCTTTGACAACCCGGACCTTCTGGTTTGTTGCGTAATCGGCGACGGCGAATCTGAAACAGGTCCTCTCGCCGCCAGTTGGCACTCCAACAAGTTTCTGAATCCGGCTCGCGATGGCGCCGTCCTACCCATTCTGCACTTGAACGGATATAAGATCGCGAATCCAACTGTTCTCGGCCGCATGAGCGACGAGGAGTTGACTCACCTCTTCACCGGTTACGGCCACAAGCCACATTTCGTCGAAGGACACGAACCCGAGGTCATGCACCAGCTCATGGCTCGCACACTCGACACGGTCATCGAAGAAATTCACGCTATTCAGACCGAAGCGCGCGAGGGACGCTCGACGGGCCGGCCTGTATGGCCCATGATCGTGCTGCGAACGCCGAAGGGCTGGACGGGACCGAAGATGGTGGATGGGAAACCGATCGAAAACACCTGGCGGGCCCATCAGGTTCCCGTTGCCGATCTCGCCACTCGCCCGGAACATCTGAAGATATTGGAAGATTGGATGAAGAGCTACAAGCCGCAAGAGCTCTTCGATGCGAGCGGCAAGCTGATTCCGGAACTGGCGGAACTGTCTCCACGCGGAAGCCGCAGGATGGGCGCGAATCCTCACGCGAACGGCGGGCTATTGCTGAGAGATCTGGTGATGCCCGATTTCCGCCAGCACGCCGTGCGCGTGCCAACGCCCGGCGCAGACATGGCGGAGGCCACGCGCGTTCTGGGAGATTTTCTGCGCGATGTGATGAAGATCAACGCGGACTCGAGGAACTTCCGGGTATTTGGCCCCGACGAGACGGCCTCCAACCGTCTCGACGCGCTGTACGAAGTAACCGACAAAGTGTTTATGGAGCCGATTTTGCCGACGGATGAACATCTTTCAACGAAGGGTCGCGTAATGGAAGTCTTGAGCGAGCACATGTGCCAGGGGTGGCTGGAAGGCTATCTCCTCACCGGGCGTCACGGCTTCTTTTCCTGCTATGAAGCGTTCATCCACATTGTGGATTCGATGTTCAACCAGCACGCGAAGTGGCTGAAGGTGACTCGAAATATCCCGTGGCGCCGTCCGATCGCTTCGCTCAACTACTTGCTCACTTCTCATGTTTGGCGGCAAGATCACAACGGCTTCACGCATCAGGATCCCGGCTTCATCGATCTCGTCGTGAACAAGAAGGCGGACATCGTGCGCGTGTACCTGCCGCCGGACGCCAACACACTGCTCGTGCTGGCCGACAAATGCTTGCGGAGCCGCGATTGCGTGAATGTCATCGTTGCGGGCAAACAGCCGGCCCTGCAGTGGCTCGACATGGAGTCGGCCATCAAGCACTGTGCCAGCGGTATCGGCATCTGGGACTGGGCCTCTAACGATGCCGGAGGCGAACCGGACGTCGTAATGGCCTGCGCCGGGGACGTTCCAACGCTGGAAACGCTGGCGGCTGGGGATTTGCTGCGCCGGCATTTCCCGGACATCAAAATCCGCGTCGTCAATGTCGTTGATCTGATGACGCTCCAGCCCACGACCGAGCACCCGCACGGGCTTTCCGATCGTGAATTTGACTCGATCTTCACCGTCGACAAACCCGTGATTTTCGCCTATCACGGTTATCCCTGGCTGATTCACCGCCTCACGTATCGGCGCACGAATCACGACAACTTCCACGTCCGCGGCTACAAGGAGGAAGGAACGACAACCACGCCTTTCGATATGACCGTTCTCAACGATATGGATCGGTTTCACCTCGCGGGCGATGTGGTCGACCGTGTGCCTCGCCTGCGACGTATCGGCGCCCACTTCATGCAATTCCTGCGAGATAAGCTCGTGGAGCACAAGCAGTACATCTGGGAGCACGGAGACGATCTTCCCGAAGTGAAGGATTGGAAGTGGCCGCATTAGGTCATGAAGATCCTGGTGCTCAATTCCGGTTCCAGCAGCCAGAAGATCCGTCTCTACGACCTGGCAGAATTGCTCCCAGAAACTCCGCCGGTTCCGGCATGGGAAGGAAAGATCGAGTGGGACACCGCCTATCCCGAGGCGCAGATTCGAAATTTCAAGGGCATTCAAATAAGGGAGCAGTTCGCGCCCGAGTCGCGTAAGCAGTCAACGGAGCGGTTGTTGAATCACCTGTGGAGCGGCCGCGCGCGGGTCGTCGGCGACGCCTCGGAAATCGAGATCGTGGGCCATCGCGTCGTGAACGGCGGGAAGGAATACGAGGAGCCCACGTTCGTCACTCCCGGCGTGAGAGATGCGATCGAGCGCATGGAAAAATTCACGCCGCTCCATAACTGCTCCGCATTGGAAGATCTAGCGATCGTTGAGACGAAATTTCGCTCCGTGCCGCAAGTGGCCGTGTTCGACACGGCATTTCACAGCCATCTGCCGGACGCGTCTTCCGTCTACCCCGGACCGTACGATTGGCTGGCGCAAGGAATCCGCCGATTCGGCTTTCACGGGATCAACCATCAATATTGCGCCCAGCGCGTGGCGCAATTGACCGGCAAGTACCTGCGATCCCTGAGAATCGTAACTTGCCACCTCGGCGGCGGCTGCTCGCTCGCAGCGATCCGCGACGGCCGGAGCGTGGATACAACCATGGGTTTCACGCCGGTCGAAGGCCTGATGATGGGCACGCGATCGGGTTCGGTCGATCCTGGAATTCTGACCTATCTGATGCGAGAGCGGCATCTGAACGGCGATCAGATCGACGAATTGCTGAACAGGAAGTCGGGGCTCCTCGGAATTTCCGGAATTTCGAGCGACATGCGGCAGATCGAAACGGCAAGGACACGCGGAGATTTGCGAGCCGCGCTCGCGTTCGATATTTTCGTCCATCGCCTCCGATCCGGCATCGGCGCCATGACGGCAGTGTTGGGCGGAATCGATGCGCTGGTGTTCACCGGCGGGATTGGAGAGAACTCTGCAGAGGTGCGGGCCGCAACCTGTGCGAACTTTGCATTCCTGGGCGTAAAGCTCGACCTCGCGAAAAACGGCGAGCCGCCGGCAGACCGCGAAATTTCGCAGCCCGATTCCGCAGTTCGCATTTTCGTCGTATGCGCTCAGGAAGAGTGGGCCATCGCGCGGGACTGCTGGAAATTGGCCCGCGAAAAGGGAATCCGTCGCGCCGGCAAGAACTAATTGCAGGTGCGAGAAAATTCAAAGTGCTGGGCCAGGCCGAAGGAAATTTTCCTCCTGGTTGTGACGCTTGAAAAGTCTCCGCGGTCATAGGGAAAGCACGGCCGCCAGACATTCGGGATCCTCCGAGGGTTCGACCGTGAAGCCCAGCCGCTCGGCGATCGAGCGCAGAGTGACGTTTTCCATCAGGAAGTTGGCGACGATGCGCTCTATTTTTTCGTCGCGGGCCACCTGAATGAGCCGCTTCATCAACTCCGTTCCGAGCCCCGTGCGTTGCAAACGGTCCGTGACCAACACAGCGATCTCGGCCTCCCGGCCGTCACCGGTTCGAGTGAGTCGGCCAACGGCGAGCAACTCGTGTTCGCCGGTATCGGGAGCGACGCGATCGGCCACCAACGCCATCTCCCGGTCGTAGTCGATGAAGCATTTCCGGATCAGTCGCTCGTGAGCGATGCGCGTACTCAGTTTTTCCATGTGGAAATAGCGCAGATAGACGCTTTGATCGGAAAGGGACTCGTGGAATTTCACCATGAGCGGCTCATCCTCGGGGCGAATGGGACGCAAGAGAATCTGTTCGCCGCTCTTCATCGTCCAGCGCTCCACGTATTTCGCGGGATAAGGGCGAATCGCAGGTTTGGGAAGCTGGTCCGGCGTCACCTCTGGCCCGTACAGCACGATTCTCGCGTCGAGCGCGACAATCCGCTCGGGCGACACCACGAGCGGGTTGATATCAATCTCCTTGATCCAGGGTTGTTCGACGACGAGCTGGCTGAAACGGATGAGCACACGCTCCAAGGCGGACAAATCGACGGGCGTCCGCCCGCGCACTCCTTTCAAGGCGGTGTAGATCTTGGTCTGCTCCATCAGGCGCTGGGCCAGGGTTGAATTCAGCGGCGGCAGGGCCAGCGCGCGGTCACGGTAGACCTCGACGAGTTGCCCTCCGGTACCGAAGAGAATCACCGGGCCGAACTGCGGATCGATGCTGCTCCCGAGAATGAGCTCGTAGCCGTCGGCACGCACCATGGGTTGCACCGTCACGCCAAGGAACTGGTCCCGGCCGGCTTTCTCGGCGACCGACGATTCAATCGCTCGATAGGCCGCGCGCACGGCCTCTTCGCTCGCTAGGTTGAGCTTGACGCCTCCCACGTCGGTTTTGTGCGTGATGGTTTCCGAGTGGACTTTCAGCACGACGGGATAGCCGATTTCCCCGGCGCATGAGACGGCTTCCTTTTCGCTTCGCGCGATGCGCGTTTTTACCGTAGGAATCTCGTAGAGCGCGAGAAGTTCCTTGGATTCGGCTTCCGTGAGAAGGGTGCGGCCGGCGCTCCGCACGCGGGTCAGAACGGACTCAACTTCGCGGCGCGCCGCTTCGGTGGCCTCCGGATTTTCCGCCAGTGTGGGCGTTTCGTAGAGTCCGCGAAGGTTGTAAGCGTACCTCCACATGTAAACGAATGCGCGGGCCGCCGTATCCGGATAGGCGAACGTCGGGATTCCGGTACGGTTGAGAATGGCTTCTCCTTCCGAGACCATGCGGCCGCCCATCCAACTGGCGAGCACCGGCTTGCCATGGTCCTTCGCGTAGGGTTTCAGCGCTTCGGCGACCTGCGCGGGATTCGTCATGCCCTGCGGCGCGAGAATCACCAGCAAGCCGTTGCTGTTGGGATCCTTGATCGCAATTTCCAGCGCGCGAGCGTAGCGCTCCGGTTGGGCGTCTCCCAGAATATCGATGGGATTTCCGTGACTCCAATGCTGCGGCAGGAATTCGTCGAGTGCGCGAAGCGTTTCATCCGAGAGCTTGGCCAGTTGTCCGCCAGTGGCAATGAGCGCATCGGTAGCGAGAACGCCGGGGCCGCCGGCATTCGTCAGAATCGTAAGACCGGGGCCCCGCGGCCGGGGCTGCTTCGCAAGAACCTCGGCCATGTAAAAAAGATCCGAAATACTCTGGACGCGCAAGACGCCGCAGCGGCGCAGCGCCGCGTCGAAGACTTCGTCGCTGCCCGTGAGCGCGCCGGTGTGGGATGTGGCCGCGCGCGATCCGGCTTCCGATCGCCCTGCCTTGATTACGATCACGGGCTTGCTCAGAGAAACTTCGCGCGCTGCGGAAAGAAACGAACGCGCGTGCCCGACGGATTCCATGTAAAGCAGGATGCTGTGCGTGTCGGAGTCTTCACCGAAGAAATCGATCAGATCGCCCCATCCGACGTCGAGCATCGAGCCGGTCGATACGATCGCGCTGAAACCAACTTCTTCTCTCGCGCTCCAATCGAGGATCGCGGTCAAAAGCGCCCCGCTCTGGCTCACGAAGGCCACACTCCCGGGACGTGCGATATCCTGCGCAAATGTCGCATTGAGTCCGAGCCGCGGGTTCATCATCCCGAGGCAATTGGGTCCGACGACGCGTATCTTTCCGCGGCGGATCTGTTGCTGAATCTTACGTTCGAGGGCCGCTCCCTCCGCGCCGCGTTCCTTGAAGCCCGCCGAAATCACGATGGCGGACCGAACGCCGGCGTCCACGCATTCTCCGATCACCGCGGGAACGGTCGGCGCAGGGGTCACCACTACGGCGAGGTCTACGGCTTTTGGAACGGAACGGATGCTCGGATAGCAGGGAATTCCGGAGACTTTCGTGTGCGCTGGATTAACGGCGTAGACTTTTCCGGGAAACGACCCGCGAAGCAGATTGGCGAGCACGGTGCGGCCGACGCTGCCCTCGCGGTCGGTTGCACCGATGAGGG
>DATLWP010000182.1:0-4668 GCA_035576265.1 Candidatus Polarisedimenticolia bacterium | reverse complement strand
GTTGGAGGAAATGGCGGAAGAAAGCTACCGCGCTGGCAAGGCGAACATCCTGACCGTTCTCGGCGCGCAGCGGGACGTGCAGCAAGTCGAGCGTAATTACCTCGACAGCTTGCAGGCAACGCAATCCGCGTTCGCGCAACTCGAAGAAGCAGTCGGCGTGCCGCTCGACTAGGTGAGACTCAAGATCATGCGACGAAACATTCGAATTCGGCTGGGCTGGGCAGCAGCAGTGCTATGCGCGCTTGCCATTGCGGGTTGCTCTCACCACTCTGGCGAGGAAGCGGGTGGCGAGACGGCGAGGGCGGATGTGACGCTCGCGCGCATCGCGCGCGCCGACATTTCGCAGACACTCACGCTGACGGGCACGGCCGCCGCGCTTCCGAACCAGGACGTGCGCGTCAGCGCGCTGGTTCCGGGGAGAATTACGGAGCTGAAAGTCGCGGAAGGAGATCGCGTGCAATCCGGCGAGGTGGTGGCAAAGGTCGACGACCGTCCCTATCGCGATCAGCTCCAGCAGGCTGAAGCGGAGTCGCAGCGGGCCAAGGCGAATTCCGAGAACGCGCAGCTTGCTCTCGCGCGCAATGAGGACCTTTTCCAGCGCGGCATCGCGGCGCGCAAGGACCTCGAGGACGCGCGCACGCAGGCAAGTGTGGCGGCGGCCGCGCTACGGCAGGCGGAAGCCGCTCTCGAGCTCGCACAGCTGCAGCTCGGGCGCGCGGAGGTCCATTCGCCGCTCGCCGGGCAGGTTGTAAAGCGCTTTGCGAGCGTGGGCGAGCAGGTAGACGGCACGGCCGCCCAGCCGATTGTTGAGATCGCCGGCCTCGGGCAGCTCGAATTTCTAGGAAACTCTCCTGCGATGTATCTCTCCAAGCTGCGCCCGGGCGAAGCTGTGGACGTGACGACGGAAGCCGTGCCCGGCGGAAAATTTGCCGGGCACGTCGTGGCGATATCGCCGGCCGTCGATCCCGCAACGGGCGTGGGGCTGGTGCGCATCCGCGTGCCGAATTCCAGCGGGCTTCTGCGCCTGGGCATGTTCCTCACCGCGGACGTTCCCGTGGAAACCCACACGCGCGCCCTGGTCGTTCCGCCAGAAGCGATCTACCGCGATGAGGCCGGCCGGCCGCGAGTGTTTGTCGTGAACGGCGACTCGGCGACGGCTGTCCCAGTGGAGCTCGGAATCGAGACGAAGGAAAGCATCGAGCTGCTTTCGGGCGTCCAAGAAGGCCAGACTGTGATCCTGACGGGCGGCTACGGTCTCGGCGACAAGGCCAATATCCGTGTCCGGTCCCAGGCGCAGCCATGAACGTTGTCCGCTTCTGCCGCGAAAACCGCTACGCCGTATATCTGCTCACGGCCTTTCTCACCATTGCGGGACTCGTCGCCATCTTTGAGCTCCCGAGCAACATCTATCCCGAATTGAATTTTCCGCGGGTCGTGGTGCTGGCCCACGCCGGTGACCTGGCGCCGGACACCATGTTGCTTACGGTCACGCGGCCGATCGAGGAAGCCGTCGGCACCACGCTGGGTGTGCGCCGCGTCAATTCGAAGACCATCCGCGGCAACACCGAGATCTATCTCCTCTTTCAGCCGAACATGGACATGCGCTACGCCCTGCAACTCGTCCAGGCGCGCGTCAGCTCGGCACGCAGCAGCCTTCCGCCGGACACGGAAATCCAGGTCGACCGCATCACGCCCGAAGTCTTTCCGGTGCTGAGCCTGATCTTGAACGGCAACGTGCCCGATGTCGACTTGCGAGACGACGCCTACTACGTTCTGCGCCCCCTCTTCAGCCGAGTGCCGGGGGTGGGGCTGATCCAGGTGCAGGCCACGGACACGCGCGAGGTTTCCGTGGTCGTCAACCCGCAGAAGATGCTGGCGCATCGGCTCTCGATCGTCGACATTGCCAACGAACTCCGCGCCACCAACGAAGTCACTTCAGTCGGGCGCCTGGCCAAGGACTACTCGCAGTATTTAGTCCTCACGACCAGTCAGTTCGTGAACCTCGACGACATTCGCAACGCGGTGGTGGCCATCGACAACGGCGCGCCCATCCGCGTGCGCGACCTGGCGGAGGTCCGCTACGGCGTCGCGGATCATCGCACGCTGATCACCGGCAACGGCCAGCCCGCCGCCCTGATCAATATTTCGCGGCAGATCGGCGGAAACATTCTCCAGCTGACCGCTCAGATCAAGCGTCAGATGCGCAACCTCGGCTCGGCGATTCCGAAGACTCTGCATCTCTCAGTGGTCTACGATCTCGCCGAATTCGTTTCGGAATCCATCGGGGCCGTGCGCGACGCGATCGTGATCGGCGCGGTGCTGGCCGTGCTAATCCTGTTCGGGTTTCTGCGCGACGGCCGAACCACTCTGGTGGCGGCGACTTCGCTCCCGCTTTCGGTGATCGGGACGTTCTTTTTCCTGAAACTCTTCGGTGGGACGCTCAACCTGATGACGCTCGGTGGGCTCGCCATAGCCATAGGTTTGATCATTGACGATGCCGTCGTGGTCATCGAAAACATTTACCGCCATCTGGGTCTGGGCCAGTCGCAGGAGATCGCCGCGGAGCGCGCCACGCAGGAACTGCTCGGTGCCGTGGCGGGTTCGACGGCCACGACCCTCGTCGTCTTCCTTCCCCTCGGCCTGCTGCAGGGATTCGTGGGCGAGTTTTTCCGGGCGCTGTCGCTCACGCTGGGCATTTCGGTGCTGTTGTCGCTCGTCTTTGCCGTTGCGTTCATTCCGCTGCTCTCCTTGCGGTTTCTTTCCTCGGGAACGCACCGCGCGCAATCGGAGCGCCTGATCGGGCCTGTGAATCGCGCGTACGAGCGGGCGGTGCGCTGGTCGCTAAGACACCGCGTCGTCATCGCGGTCGCTGCGGTGGTGCTGGTGGTGCTCGGCGTGGTTTTCTACACGCAGCTCAAAACCGGCTTTTTGCCGGAGATGGATGAGGGCGGCTTCGTCGTCGACTACCGCACCCGCGCTGGCACCTCGCTCGAAGAGACGAACCGCATCCTCGAGCGCATCGAGCAGCACATCGGCCAGATGCCCGAGACCAGGTCGTTTTCCCGGCGCACCGGCGCGGAAATGGGTCTCTTCGCCACGGAACAGAATACCGGCGACATCCTCGTGAAGCTGAAACCGCGGTCGGAACGGAAACGCGGCATCGATCAGACCATTGAGGACCTGCGCGCATGGATCGCGCAGAATGTACCCGGGATCGACGTGGAATTCATCCAAGTCCTCCAGGACATGCTTGGCGATCTCCAAGGCTCGCGCGAGCCTGTCGAGATCAAGATTTTCGGCAACGACATGGGCGTGCTCGAGAAAGTGGCCGACGAGGTCGCCCCAAAACTGCAGAAGATTCCCGGCATCGTGGATTTCGTTGGACTGCAGAAGGGAAATCCGGAGATCGTCTTCCACGTGGATCCGGCGCTCGCGGGCCGCGCCGGCCTGACGGCGGAACAGGTGACCCAGCAGGTGAGCGCGGGCCTGCTGGGCGCGACCGAAACGCAGCTGCGCCAGGCGGACCGCACCGTGGATATTCGCGTGCGCTTCCCCGACGCTTTCCGCTACAACTACAGCGAGATCCTGCAGTACCCGATCGTCACGCCCGCCAAGCAGATCGTTCCGCTGTCTTCGCTCGCGCAGGTCCGGCAGGTGAACGGGGAAAATCAACTCCTGCGCGAAAATCAGCGACTGATGGTGACGCTCACCGCACGGCTCGAGAATCGTGACCTCGGAAGCGCCGTTCGCGACGTGCGCAAGATGATGGACGGGATTACGTTGCCGACGGGGACGACCTACGAAATCGGCGGGCAGTACGAGAGCCAGCAAGCCTCGTTCCACGACTTGCTCTCGGTGCTCGGCTTGGCGCTGGGCGCCGTGTTTGTGGTGCTGGTGGTTCAGTTCCGCACATTCGCTCCCGCGTTGATTATTCTTTCGGCCGCTCCTCTTTCGCTGGTCGGTGTGTTCGCGATGCTGCTGGTCACGGGCACGGCGCTGAACGTCTCTTCCTTCATGGGCATCATTCTGATGGTGGGACTGGTGGTCAAGAACGGAATCATCCTCTTCGAATACGTGCAGAAGCTCTTGGTAGAGGAAAAGATGCCGCTCGGCGAGGCGCTCGTCGCTGCGGGAAAGATCCGCGTGCGCCCCATCCTCATGACCACGTTTGCCACGCTCTTTGGATTGTTGCCGCTGGCACTGGGCATCGGTTCCGGCGCGGAATTGCAAAAGCCCCTGGCCCTCGCCGTCATCGGCGGTCTGCTGCTTTCGACCTTTCTCACGCTCCTGCTTATGCCTGTTCTCTACTCCTTCCTCGACCGACGATCCCGGGGTGATTGAACACTCCATGGCTGAGCCGACGCCAGGAAAAGTGACGCGCCGCATGCGCCGTCTGCGGCGCGCGGACCTGCCCGTCAATACAGTCGAACTCGCGCGCTACTTGATTGGCAAGACGCTCGTCCACGAATTGCCGAATGGCCGAAAACGCGAACGCTTGAGCGGGCGTATCGTTGAGACCGAGGCGTATCCCATCGGCGACCCGGCAGGCCACGCGTTTCGCGGATTGACGGCTGCGACTCGCTCTCTGTTTCTCGCGCGCGGCCACGCCTACGTTCGCTTCACCTACGGTTCGTGCTGGCTCATGAATGTCACGAGCGAAACCCCGGG
>DATLWP010000181.1:0-3639 GCA_035576265.1 Candidatus Polarisedimenticolia bacterium | reverse complement strand
GAAAGGCTGGTCCTCGCGTGACGGAGCCGCTTCGGCGGCAATCGCCTCTGCCTCGGCTTCCGGTGCGTGTTCGGAATCAGCGGGATGCACTTCCATACCTTCTGATTCCGTCTCCGCCTCTTCCCCCGTAATCTCCGCTTCTTCCCCTGCGGCCTCGGCTTCTTCCGATTCGGCGGCATGGATTTCCGCGGCGTCGCCGTCGCCGAACTCTCCGCGGCTTTCCTCGCGTTCCGCTTCCTCGCTCTGCGCTTCGGCGACGTGCTCGGCGAGGGCTGCGGCTTCCCCTTCGCTCAGCTCCTCAGCATGCTCATCGTGCGCGTCTTCCGCTTCGTGAACTTCCGGCACTTCCTCTTCTTCACGTTCTTCGCTTACGGGCGGAGCCGTCGATACCGGGGAGGCTTCGGCTTGGGGTTCCTCTCGCCGCCACTTCGCGAGCGTCTCGCCGGGAAGCGGCTCGATTCCCGATCGCTTCCATGCCGGAGATTCGGCAGGAGGGGCGGGCATTCGTTCGACAAGCGGCGCGGGTGCGGGAGGTGCTGCGGCTTCGCGCGCTGGTTCGGATCGCTCGGGCAACGCGGCTGTTTCGGCAGTCGGCGCTGCGGCTGCCGGGGACTCTTCCGACGTCAGGTTCGAGACAGGCTCCGAAGGAACCTTGTCCTTGTATTTAGCGAGAGATTCTCCCGGCAGAATCACGGGAACGTAACCTTCCGGAGGACCCGTTTCGCCTGGACGCTCTTCGTACGGCCGGGAGGATGCGTATTTCGATGAGGGCAGTTCGCGGCCATAGCGCCGATCGCCTCCGCGTCCGCCCCGCCGGCCAAAACGTCCCCGACCGCCGCGGCGGCCGAAATCGCGCCCTTGGCGACGACGGCCATCGAAGCGGCCATGCTCGGACCCGGGCCGCGAAGTCGTCGCTGGAGGAGGTGGCGCGGCGCCCGGCGCTTCTTCTCCGGCACGGGCTTCCAGCGGCGCCTCGGGTGAAACGGCTGGAGCGGCCGCCCGGGTTTCGACGTCCGGCGGTTCAATCACGGGCGCTGCGCCGGTTGCGGCGTACACTTCGCCGCCTTCCTCTTCCATCTTTTGAACTTTGCTTTCTACGGTCGTGACGATGGGCTCGAATTCCTCGATCCCTTCGAAAAAGTCGGTCACGTAGAGGAAGGCGTCGTTATCGAGGCCGATATCCACAAAGGACGATTGCATGCCGGGCAGCACGCGCGTCACACGTCCTTTGTAAATGCTTCCGACTAACGCAAATTCCTTTTCCCTCTCAACGTAGTACTCACACAGCTGTCCTTCTTCGAGAATGGCGACCCGCGTTTCGTGCGGGTTCGCCGATATCACCATTTCCTTCGGCATTTAGAAACTCCTCATGGCGCATCCGGCGGCGGCGCAAAGTTGTCTGCGCACCACCGCCGATGTGGCGGAAGGCAGCGCCTTCGGCAAGCCACATGGGGCCACCCAGGAGAGATGTATCGCGTTCCTGGAGCACTTGATTCACCCGATGCGTTCCTCACTCAAAGCTGAATTTCCGCTCCCGACCGATCGGGACGCGGCACTGAATCGTTCTCCTACCGGCGGGGCTCAGTTGACGAACCGCCGCATGCGCACGTTCATCACCAGGCCCAGAGCCAAAAACACAAAAGCTGTTGCCGAGCCTCCATAACTCATCAGCGGCAGGGGAATGCCGGTGACCGGCATGTATCCGATCACCATGGAGGCGTTGACCAGAACGTGGAAGCCCAGAATCGCCGTGACTCCCATGACCACATACATCCCGGCACGATCTTTCGCCTTCTGCGCGTTATCCACCAGCCGCAGAATCAAACCGAGATACAACAGCAAGACGACGCAAACTCCAATGAAACCCTGCTCTTCCGCCAGGGCCGCCAGAATGAAATCCGAATACCGCACGGGCACGAAGCCCAGTTGATTCTGGCTGCCCTTCCCAAATCCCTTGCCCCAGAAGCCTCCCGAGCCGACCGCGATTTGCGACTGGAGAATCTGATACCCGGCGCCGCGCGGATTTTCCTCGGGATGGAGGAAGGTCTCGATCCGCTGTTGCTGGTACGGCTTCAAGTGATGCCGCATGTTCCAGCCAATCGGGACCAGCAGCGCCACCACGACTAGGCCCACCGCCGCGTGCTTCCATCCGATGCCGGCCAGGAACGCCCCGACCACGGCCACGGGAATCAGCACCATCGCCGTTCCCAGATCCGGCTGCTTCAGGATCAAGCCTACCGGAACCAGCGTCAAAATGCCAACTTTGGCCAGATCGCCAAGCGTCAGGCGCTCGCTGCGCACTTCCGCGAAAAAGCGCGCCAACACGATAATTATAATCAACTTCATCAGTTCTGACACTTGTAAGTTGACCACCCCGCCCAGCGAGATCCAGCGCTTGGCCCCCAAACGGGAGTAGCCGATGAGCAGGACGAACACAAGGCTCGCTATTCCAACCATGTACAGAGCGAAAGCTTGATCAAGCAGCGCGTGATAATCGATGAACGAAATGAGGAACATTCCCGCGAGGCCGATCCCGATCCACATCAGCTGCTTCCATTGCATGCCCCCCATGGCGCTAGCGTGCGTCGAAGAGTAGATTTCAAGCAAGCCCAGGGCGCTGATGGCGCCCACGATCGCCAAGAGGGTCCAATCGAAATCCTGGATGTGCGGGCGATCCTTCATTGCTGTTGCGCTCCCGCGGCCGCCACCAGCGGCCGGGAAACAGCCGGCACCGGCGCATTCTGCGCAGTGCTTGGCTGCTGCAGTTTACCGTTCTTTTTGTCGTAGTATGCCTTCACAACATCACGCACGACCGGCGCGGCCGAGAGGCTGCCCCAACCACCACCCTGGACCAGGGCAGCCACCACGATCTCGGGGTTGCGCCGAGGAGCATATCCGACGAACCAACCGTTGTCCTTCACTTCCTTCTGCTTGCCCAGCCGGTTTCGCAAGTCGTAGCCCATGATTTGCGCGGTGCCCGTCTTGCCGCAGAATTCGATGTTTTGCAGCTTGACCATTCCGGAAGTCGTGCCGTCGGCCTCATTCACCACACCGTACATTCCTTGGGTGACCTGTTCGACTGTGGCGTCCGACAGTGGAAAAGATTCCGGCTTCACGTCTGTAGCATTCTTCAAGAGGTGCGGCTGGATCAGGGTTCCCCCATCCGCCACGGCCGCGATCATCCGGGCAAGCTGGATGGGGGTGACCATCACGGCGCCCTGCCCGATCGATACGGAGATTGTGGAGCCCGGGTACCATTTGTGATGATACACGCGCTCGACCCAATCTTCCGAAGGGATCAGCCCACTTTCCTCGCCAGGCAAATCGATTCCGGTGCGCCGACCCAGTCCGAGTCCGGTGGCGTAGTGGTCAATCCGGTCAATTCCGAGCTGTTTGCCGACGTTATAAAAATAGACATCGCAGGAAGCGACGATGGCCTTGTGAAGGTTGACCACGCCGTGAGCGTGGTCGCAGTGGAAGACTCGGCCGTAGAATTGCGCGTAACCGGGGCAATACACTGTATAAGTCTCCGGTATCGCCTTGGACTCAAGCATCGCCGTAGCCATCACGATTTTGAAGACGGAACCGGGTGCGAGCTGCGCTTGAATCGCGCGGTTCAGCAAAGGGGTTCGAGGATCC
>DATLWP010000180.1:0-6274 GCA_035576265.1 Candidatus Polarisedimenticolia bacterium | reverse complement strand
CTTGGAGGCAATTGCGTCGATCGCGGCAGCGCGGTAGTGGCCCAGGGCGCCGAAGGTCTTCGGGACCAGATAATGCCGCGCGCCAATCAGGCCACCGATCAAGACGACGAAGACGATCGCAAGGCGGTTCAGTTGCTGGGGCATGTCGGTCCGTTACCTTTGCAGCATCCGGCGGAGCTCCGGTTCGACGCCCCTCTGGCGCACCGTTCCCGCCGCGTACACCCTGGAAGATTTTCAATTAACACTTCTTATAGGTCCTTCGTAGACACTCTAAGAGAGACCGCCGAGCGGATTCCGTGATGCTAATCACACATCAACAGGACATGTTTCGCGGGGGTACTAGATGCAGCTTGGCAATTTGCCGTCGGGTTGGCGATGCAAAGGGGGAAGTGGCAAGGCCTGGTAATGCGTGTAGGCGCGGGACCGTATCCACTCGCGAGTAGACTCGAGATTCGACCGGTAGAATTTCACGCAGACTGCCAACAGCAGAGACACGCGGGATTGGAGCGTGATTCCGACTCACCTGCAGCATAACTGGACCTGCGTATCACGGAAGGCCAAGGACTCAACTCACCTATGCCCTCAATTCGATGAAGCGCTGCAGCAGTCTGTCGACCTCTTGCTGATTGCGAATGTAAAAACGTGCAAGGGAGGATCTCTTCGCTCCGACGCGGATGGTCAGAAATCGGCCGCTCCGCCCGAGAGCAAAAACGTTTTCATCTGTCTCATCGTCGCCGACGTAGACCACCTTGTCGCAGTGTCTTTTCCTTCGTTCTCGTTCCACGGCGAGACCTTTGTCGGGTGCTCCACGGGGCACAACGTTGACTACCTGTTTGCCGCCCACCAAGCTCGCGCCGGGGAGTGTTCGGGCTGTCTCGATGATCGCCTTCAGGGCCTCCTTCTTGTTGCGCTCCCTCCTGTAATGAACAGACACCGAGAATTGCTTGTTCTCCAAGACGATCCCGCGAAAGCGTTCTAATCTTAGTTTGAGAACCGGGACCCACCGCGCCACGCGCCGGGCCAAGGCGCGTGACGATGCCCACGGCTCGATTCCGTGGTTTCCGATGACTTCCTGGAACCCGATTCCTCTCACCCGGCGCCGCACGTCGTCGCGCCCGCGTCCCGAGACAATAATGCAGGGATATCGCGAAGTCAGCCTCTGGAGGAGCTTTCGTGTGCTCGGAGGAATCGCAGAACGGTCAGGGTCGGAAACAATGGGCGCCAGTACTCCATCGAAGTCGAGCGCCAGGAGCACCTTCCCTGATGCAAACTCCTTGAGAACTGAACGATTGCTCGGAGACAGGATATACCGCATCAGACCGCGTTTGCCCCCAGCCAATGTTCTGCCAGTCGGCCGGTCAACCGCTCGCGGCGCCGCAGACGGGCTGCATCCACGAGCATGCGCCCCGCCCAACGATACACGTTGAACTCCGCGAGGAACGCGCGCATCGAACGCATTCGCTCCCGCTGCTCGTTGGGCGACATGATGAGTGCAGTCGCCAGGGCTGAACTCGCCTCGTCGATGTCGTAGGGATTGACGATCAGAGCCTCGGTCAACTCCCGAGCGGCGCCGGTGAATTGGCTCAGGATCAGCACGCCGCGCTCATCATCCCGGGCGGCTGCAAATTCCTTGGCCACCAGATTCATGCCGTCGTGCAGGCTGGAGACATAACAGACATCCGCCGCCCGGTAATAGCGAAACACGGTCGGTGGTTCATGGTGAGCTCTGAGGAGAATGATGGGCCGGTAGGAGTCCTGGCCGAATCGTTCATTAATGCGCGATGCCACCTGCTCCACGCGTTCGTTCAATTGGCTGTAGCGCTCAATGAAGGTGCGGCTCGGCGCAGCGAGTTGGACAAACGTAAATTGCCCCCGGAACTCGGGATGGTGCTCGAGCAAACGCTCCACTGCGAGGAAGCGCTCCTCCACTCCCTTCGTATAGTCGAGCCGGTCGACTCCCACTCCCAGCAATGCATCGGGCTTCAGCCCGAGTTCTGCAAATACGCTGGCGCGACACTCATCGGGCGGCGGAACCGTCCCGAGCCAGTGGACCGGCCACTCCAGAGAGATCGGGTAGGGCCGGACGAGCGTGGCGCGGTCATGCTGCACGACGGCATTTTGCTCACGGTCGATCCGGCTTTCGAGAAACCTGTCAACGCACTCCATGAAATTGTTGCAGTGAAACTGCGTATGGAAACCGATAATGCTGTTTCCCAGCATCCCTTGCAGAATCTCCTTGCGCCAGGGACAGATGCCGAAACGTTCCGAATTCGGCCACGGAATATGCCAGAACATCAGTACGGTTGCGCGGGGCAGCCGTTCACGAATCATCTCCGGCACGAGCGCAAAGTGATAATCCTGAATGAGTATGATGGGATCCTCTGAATCCACTTCCTCACACGCCGCATCGGCGAACTTCTGATTCACCGTTTGGTAGTAGCGCCAGTCTTCAGTCCGAAAAGTGGGCCGGGCATGGGCAACGTGACAAAGGGGCCAGAGGCCTTCGTTTGCAAATCCATAGTAATAGCCCTGTTCTTCCTCTTTCGAAAGCCACAGTCGCCGCAGCAAATACGAATCCTCTCCAGGTGGAACGCGGACGTGCCCATGGCGATCCGCGGTCTCTCGATCCGCAGATCCGCTTCCATGCGCCACCCAGACACCGGAACAAGCATGCATCACAGGCTCAAGCGCCGTTACAAGCCCGCTTGCTGGATGCCGGACTCTGATGCTTCCGTCGCTCTGGCGCTCGTGGATGTAAGGCTCGCGGTTCGCGACGATGACAACCTTTTCGCCTTGCAGATGGCGGGTCAAAGTCAGTTTGAGCCGCTGTGCCGTCCAAGCCCCCCCTTCCGATTCCATTTCTCTTTCGACCATAATCCGGTCAACTAAGTCGCGAACATCTCGCAGCATCGGCTGAAATTCGGGGCGCTTGGGCGGTTCCCCGCGCGCTATGCGGCGGATTTCCTCTCTCCAACCCCGCCACGAGAAGCGGGCGACGATGATCGTAGCGGCAGCCGCTGCTAATGCGAGAAACCCGAACCCAAGAAGCACGAATCGTTGCGTGCGAGCTTCCCGCTGCTCCGCGAAGCTGAGGTCATGAACGAGGATGACGAACCCGATCGTCTGCCCATCACCCGCTACGGGTATTCCGCTGACCAGTACCGATCCTCCCGGCAGAGAAGTCGTCTCATGCCAAGGCGCCCATGTTTCCGCCAGCGCGTCGCCGGAAAACATCACATGGGGGCCAACCACTTTGCAGGAAAACTTCGATGGGAAGCCCGGAGTGCTGGCAAGCAAGGTTAGGTCCTGATTGCAGGCAGCCGCAGCCATGATGCGTTCGTCGCGAGTAATCCCCGCCAACATTCGCTCCAGCTCCCCACGATCCTCGGTGCGCCAATGAGCGCTCAGGGCATCCTGCGCTCCACTTACGGCGAGTTCTGCTCGGAGACGCGTGTCGTTTTCGAACCATCGCAAAGTAGTCCGGTGCACGAGGACGGAAGTTCCCCATGTGAGAAATCCCAAGCTCAACACGAGACCGATGAGGAATTTGATCGTTTGCCGCATAATCGGAACTACCTAAACATAGCGTCGTTTGTGCTCCAACGCAAATCTGTCGGCCTCTGATGATGCTTAATGAAGGCCTCAGAGTCATTCGCAAATTCGACTTTCTCAGCAGTCGTCCATTGCCAGGGAGAGGTGACCTGGCGCCGCCTGCCGCCGTTCTCCTCCCACCGTTGCGGGCTTTCGATCTGCACAATCGGGCGTCCACCGAAAATGAGCAAGAGGGTTGCAATCAATTGCGGTTTCTGGTGAAGTTAGCACTCGTTATGAAACTTTTTTCAGAATTCACGGACCTCTCGGCGCTGTATCCCGCTCTCCAGCATGCTGTGCGCATCGTCGTCATTTTGATCGCCGCGTATATCTCTACAAGGATTATCGCCAAATGGGTGCCGCGGCTGAGAAAGCGACTTGTCGAGCAGATGACGCGCCGTGCAGGACCGGACGTGGAGCTGGAAAAGCGCGCAGCCACACTCGGAGGCATTTTTCGCAAGACGATCAATGTGTGCGTGTGGTTGTTGGCATTGGTCATGGTCCTGCGCGAGGCGGGCTTCGACATCGGCCCCCTGCTGGCGGGCGCGGGCGTCGTCGGCATCGCAGTTGGATTCGGAGCGCAGAATCTTGTGAGGGACGTCGCGTCCGGTATTTTCTTGCTGTTGGAAAACCGGGTCCAAATCAATGACGTGGCCATCATTAACGGTACGGGAGGTCTTGTGGAGGCGATCAATTTGCGTACGATCACTCTCCGCGGACTCGATGGCACGCTTCACGTCTTCACGAACGGCTCGATCAACACGCTTTCCAACATGACCCACAGCTATTCGTACTACGTGTTTGATATCGGCGTTGCCTACAAGGAGGATACCGACCGCGTCGTCAAGGTGCTCGCCTCCATCGCCGACGAGATGATGCGGGAAGATGAATACAAGTCCTGCATCCTGGAGCCCCTCGAGGTGCTCGGCGTCGACAAATTTGCTGATTCCGCTGTCATCATCAAGGTGCGAATCAAGACGGCTCCGATCAAGCAGTGGCTCGTGGGCCGAGAGATGAATCGGCGGATTAAGAAGAAATTCGACGAACTAGGCATCGAAATTCCGTTTCCGCACGTCAGCTTGTATTTCGGCGAGGCAAGCAAGCCGGTTTCGCTGAGCCTCAAGGAACTGGACCGCGAACAGCTGAAGGTGCTGATTCGCGAAGTCCTCGAAGAGAGCAAGAAACAGCCGTGAGTGGGCATCGTTCTCGCAGGCGAGCCTGCCGGGCTCGCCGACCATGATTTAGGAAGCGACTTGCCGTGAATCCCCGCCAGGTTTGTGTTGCCCACTTCGCGATGGATGTGACAGCGTGGATTTGCCACGGGGTGAAAGCGAACCGCAAAAGTACGTTAGAATAGCAGCTACTCATGTCGGGGCGTAGCGCAGCCTGGTAGCGCGCCTGCCTTGGGCGCAGGAGGTCTGGAGTTCAAATCTCCACGCCCCGACCATCCCCTTTTGCGCGGCACGTCATGCATTTTGTTATAATTCCCAGCGCCGCGGAACTAGATCGCTCGTGTCCTGAAACCTCCCGGTGAGCCACAAACTGAGATCCTGGTTTGAAAGGCGCAGGGCTTGAATGAAAAGTTTGGCCAGTCCGTCGCAAGTGGTTACCGCGCTTGGTCGCGGAATCGACGGCGCTGGCATATCTCGCGGCCAGGCGCTGCTATTATTTGAGCACGCCGACCTGCGTTCCTTGCTCCAGGCAGCCGCAGCAGTTCGGGACGCCTCGAAGGGCCGAACGGTTAGCTACTCCAAGAAAGTTTTCATCCCGCTGACACATCTTTGCCGGGATTACTGCGGCTATTGCACCTTCAGAGCTGACCCCGCGATGGGCGTCGAGCCCTACATGACGCCGGACGACGTTCTCGCGGTTGCCGAAGACGGACGTCGCGCAGGATGTAAAGAAGCGCTGTTCAGCTTGGGCGACCAGCCGGAGCGCGCTTTTCCTGAAGCCAAGCAGTTCCTGAAGAAACTGGGCTTCGACCGGACGCTCGAATACCTTGCGGCAATGACTCGACTTGTACTCGATGAGACAGGCCTACTGCCTCACTCCAATCCCGGTCTGATGGGCGCCGCGGATCTCGTCGCTCTGAAACAATCGAATGCAAGCATGGGGCTGATGCTCGAGAGCGCCAGCCCGCGGCTCGGACGCGCGCGCGGCCCTCATTGGAAAGCCCCGGACAAAGTTCCCTCGCTTCGGTTGAAAGCGATCGAAGAGGCGGGGCGGTCATCGATCGCGTTTACGACCGGCATTCTCATTGGCATCGGTGAGACCGCTGAGGAGCGCGTCGATTCACTACTCGCCATTCGCGAACTCCACGAAAAATACGGCCACATCCAGGAAGTGATCGTCCAACCGTTCCGGGCCAAGCCCGGGACGCGAATGGAGCTGGCCGCTGAGCCGTCCACCGAGGATCTGCTGCGGACTCTGGCGATCGCACGATTGATTTTCGGCTGTAATATGAATATTCAATCTCCGCCCAACTTGCTTTCGGAAGACTACCCGATGCTGCTCGAAGCCGGAATCAACGATTGGGGCGGAATTTCCCCTGTGACGAAGGATTTCATCAATCCCGAAGCGGCCTGGCCGCAGATTTCCGTATTGGCCGGGAAGACGTCTGCGAAAGGGTTCGTGTTGCGCGAGCGCTTGGCGATTTATCCCGACTTTTTGTCGCGGCCGGGAT
>DATLWP010000179.1:0-9854 GCA_035576265.1 Candidatus Polarisedimenticolia bacterium | reverse complement strand
CAATAGATGCCAACGACTTCTCGATCGGGGAAAACCCTCGCGATGGTGTCGAGCGCGACCCGATCGTTCGGATCGTTGAACGTGGGAACGAGGACCAGGCTGTTAGCGATGTAGAAATTGGCGTAGCTGGCCGGAAGACGCTGACCGCCAAAAAAAATGGGGGCAGGCATCGGAAGCGCTTCCACGCGAAGTGGGCTGCCATCTCGGTCCTTCATCGTATGGAGGAGAGCCAGGTTTTCCCGGAGGGCTTCATAATTGGCGTCAGCGCGATTCTCCTCGGCAACCGCCACGACGGTCGTTGGATCGACGAAGCGACAAAGATCGTCCACGTGGCCGTGCGTGTCGTCGCCAGCGATGCCGCCTTTCAGCCATAGAACATGGGTGGCGCCGAGATAGTTACGAAAAAGCTCCTCGTAGTCACGCTTGGTGAACCCAGGATTCCGCTCTTGGATTTTGCTCGCCAGACACTCTTCCGTCGTTAGCAGCGCACCGGCGCCATTGACGTCAATCGAACCCCCTTCGAGAACCACGCGGCGCCCCTTGTGAACCGGAAGAAAAACGCGGCGTTTCAGTGAGCGATTAACGCGCGGCACGACTTGCGCGTCTTTCTTGTGATCCGAGTATTTCGCCCAACCATTGAACACAAAATGATTGAACGCAACCTCGCTCGCGCGGTCCTTGACGCAGATGGGACCGGAATCGCGCATCCAACCACGATCGGTGGGTATCCGGAGAAAGGTGACCGCGTCCAGATTGACGTGAGACTTCTTCAGTACGGACTTGGCCTTGGACTCGGCCTCGCCACCCTCGACCAAGAGAAACACGCGCTCGGCGCGCGCAAGATGCCGGACGATTTCCGCGAACGCCCAGGGAATGGGCGCGAATTTCCCGGGCCAGTCGGTCCGTTCGTGGGGCCAGCCAACGAAGGTGCCTTCGTGAGGCTCCCATTCGGCGGGCATCCGGAAACCGAACGAGTGTGGAACGCCGGAACCGATGGTCATTCACCGACCCAGCGATTGAGGATGGGCTGGTATGCGTCGATCCGCCGGTCACGCAGGAAGGGCCAATTCCGGCGGATGTCTTCGCTCCTGGCGGGATCGCATTCGACCACCAGAATTTCTTCCTTGTCGCTCCCCGCCTGAGAAAGAATCTCGCCGAAGGGATCAGCGACAAACGAGCTGCCCCAAAACTCGAGCCCCGGATCTCCTGCGTCAGGGCTGCCTTCGTAGCCGACGCGATTTACGACGGCCACGAATGTGCCGTTAGCAATCGCGTGCGCGCGCTGGATCGTGCGCCAGGCATCCAGTTGCGCTGCGCCGAATTCAGCCTTTTCTTTCGGGTGCCATCCGATGCTGGTGGGATAGAAAATCACCTGGGCGCCGTTAAGCGCCGTCAGTCGCGAGCCCTCGGGATACCACTGATCCCAGCAGATTTGAATTCCAATGCGGGCGTATTTCGTGTCGAAATTCGGAAAGCCCAGATCGCCGGGCGTGAAATAAAACTTCTCGTAATAAAGCGGGTCGTCGGGAATGTGCATCTTGCGGTATTTCCCGAGGTAAGAGCCGTCGGCATCCAGAACCGCGCACGTGTTGTGATAAATCCCCGCGGCGCGCCGTTCAAACAGGGAGACGACGAGTGCCACCTTGTTTTCTCTCGCGATCTTGGAAAGTGCTTCCGTAGTAGGACCCGGGACCGGCTCCGCGAGGTCGAACAAAGCCACATCCTCCACGCGGCAAAAGTATTCGCTGCGGAAAAGCTCGTGCAGGCAGATGATCTGCGCGCCGCGTTTACCCGCCTCCCGGATTCTTTCGATGGCGCGAGAGAGATTCTCTTCCGCGTCTTTCGAGCAGCGCATCTGGATCAAACCAACGGCAAATTTATCCGGCATGGGACGTATCCTAGCACGCTGGCGACAATATTTGACGGACCGAAACCGGACACCTGGGAGAGCTGCCACATCAGGAAGGCGCGAAGCGTGCGGGATGGGGACTCTTTCGCCGCGCTTAGAGATTCAGGTCGCCGTACTTCGCTTCCGCCAAGGCTCGCGCCTTTCGGGAAAGCCGCGGAGCCTTCTGGCCCGGCGCATCTTCCCAACGGCCGGGAATGGCGAGACCGCAGTCCGGGCAGCAGCCGTTCCGAAGGCGGTTTTCTTCCACGTCATGCCAGGAACGGCGAATCAGGAGCTTCTTGCACGACGGACAAAACGTGTGCGCGCCGTCGCTCAGGATGTTTCCTTCGTAAACGTAGTGCAAGCCCACATCGAGCGCCTTCATACGCGCAGCATGAAGCGTGGCCGGCGGCGTGGGCGGCTTGTCGCGCAATTTGAAATCGGGATGGAACGCCGTGAAATGCACCGGCACGTCGGCGCCCAGATGCTCGAGAATCCATTCGCAGAGCGCGCGCGTCTCGGCGGGAGAGTCGTTGAGCGTGGGGATGATCAGATTCGTAATCTCGAGCCAGACACTCGTTTCGTTCTTCACCCACTGCAGCGTATCGAGAACGGGTTGCAAGTGGCTGAGCGTGCTGCGCGCGTAGAACTCTTCCGTGAACGCCTTTAGATCGATGTTCACGGCGTCAAGATGATCGTAAACGTCGTGAAAAGCCTCGTAGGTGATGTAGCCGTTTGACACCATGACAGTCTTGAGGCCATATTCGCGGGCGGCCTCGCAAATGTCGATCACATATTCGCCCCAGATGGTCGGCTCGTTGTAGGTGAATGCAATCGAGGGACATCCTTTTCGAATGGCGAGCAAAACGACATCTTCAGGTGGAATGTTGACCGACCTTACCTGATCGGCGCGCGATTTTGAAATGTCCCAGTTCTGACAGAAGAAGCAGCCCATGTTGCAGCCGGCAGTCCCCAACGAAAAGACGCGCGTGCCGGGAAGAAAATGATTGAGCGGCTTCTTCTCAATGGGATCGATCTGCAGCGCGGCGGGGTGCGCGTAGCCGAGGCTGTATAGCTTGCCGCCGCGGTTCTCCCGGATGAAGCAGAATCCCGCCTGCCCTTCGCCGATGTGGCAGTGGCGCGGGCAAAGATAACAGTGCACCTTACCGCCAGACTGAGGTTCCCACCAGCGGGCTTCGTGGAACGAGGTGATCTTCTCGTCGAGGATTTCCGTGCCTTGCATGGGATGGCACCGTACATCCATATTATACGCCGCTCTGGCAGTGCCAGCGCTAAGGAGCGAGTCGAACCGACGAACGCAAGCGTAAAGGCTAAGTCGTGTCTGAGTTGTGGACGTGACATCATCGAGACAATCGCGAAGTGGAACGCTAATGATCGGAGAACCGCGATGGCGGCGAAAATCGAGGTGCAAGACGTCGGAAGCGGCCAGTTTGACGTCCGGGTGATCGAACGCGGAAGCCAATCATCGCACCGCGTCACCCTAAAACCGGAAGACTACCAGCGACTGACCGGCGGCAAGGTGAAGACCCAAGAGTTGGTCCGCCGATCGTTCGAGTTCCTGCTGGAGAACGAATCGAAGGAATCGATTCTCGGTCAATTCGATCTGAACGTCATCGGGCGATACTTTCCGAATTTCGAACGGGAGATCAAGCGCAGAATATCGGGCACGTAGCCCTGTGCTGACACGGCGAGCGGCGGACGTAAGCTCCGGCAACCCTTTAACACAGTGTCCACGCCGAGCACCGACCGACGGCGAACCCAAGCCTTGCTCGCAACATATGCCGTTTTGAGCCCGGGTTCTAGGACCATGGTTCTGTAACGACTAGGAAGCGTTTTTCCATCTTAGGGCAGTACGATTCACCTTTTGGTTGGCCCCGCATCAGGGCCCGGGAACACCTGGCGGAACAAGTAGCCGCGTCCAGGCGGCTTCCGGGATTGCCAATGTGAGGTAACCCCTAGCATTGCAACGCCTCCAATGGTTTCGGCCTTCCGGATGGTCTGGACGCACCAAAAATCGTTGGCCCTCGCGAGACCTGCTCGCAGCACCTCATAAGCGACTACATTCTAAGCACTTAGCGAAGACTATGAAGGGAATAACCCGGTTTCGTTGGAATATCATTCGCTTCCCACCACATTAATAACCAGCATCGTGCCGTGCAAAGGGCTGCGATGCGTCCGAGGAGCCGATGTGGCTATCGAGCGGTCCACCCGGGCAGCAGCAGATACCCGCTTGACCATCCACCTCCAGCTTTGGTATTCCTGTTGCAGCTGAACGACATAAGCGACTCAAAGGGGGGTACGCGTGACGGAGTTCTGCGAGAATCTCTCCTGCTTGCCTGGCTGCCACACCCCTGTGCCACGTGAACTCGAAGCGGAGCGACTCTGCGTGCTGCACTACATTTTGAGCGTGGAGCGAGCTTGTTCCGGGATGCGCAGGGAAACCGTCATCGGGGGATCCAACCCAGCGCGCCAATCCGAGATTGGAAGCTACGTGAAGACGACAGCCGAGAAGCTGTCCCACGTCGCAGTGGTCAGCCCGCCTCTCTCTGACGAAATGAAGAAGCGAGTTCTAACGACGTTCCTGACGTTGATGAACCTGCGGGAAAGTCTCGACCGCTCCACCAGGCGAGGCACGTCCGAATCGAGAGCCGCCAGGTCATCCGTGGGGCAAGCGCTTGCGGCCTCTGCCGCAGCAGGCCGCTGAAAACTAGCTCAGTCCCGCCCTTCCGCGTCGAAGCATCGTTCACTGGCCGCTGGTCTCAGCTGGCGCGCGTGTAGCTCACCCGACCGAAGATGCGCGCCTCCGCTGGGCGACCCATTCGAGGAAACGCTCCATGCGGGCGCGCTCGCGCCAGAGCAGCCGGAAAAATTGACCCGCGCTCAGATGCGCCGCTTCACCGCCAAAGAAGGTCTCGAGGCGCCATTGGATGTAGGGCGACTTCCACGGCCGCAGGCGATAGCCCTTTGCAACGATCCAGTAGTAGCGCAGCGCGTTCAGCATTTCACCGTCCCGGGCGAATATTCTCCCGCTGCACGTCCCTCAACCAATAGGCGCGATGGCTCACGAAAGGCGCCGAACCCAGATACGTTCGGTGGTTGACTTGCCGAGATGGACGCGCGCGCGACCGCGGCCCGCGACGGCGAGCGTCATCGTCTCGTCGTATTCGCGATCGAGCACACGCAGGCGCGTGGCAGGACGCAGGTTGCGCTGGTCGAGGAACTCCAGAAACCGCGGGTCCTTTTCGTACACGCGCAGAACTTCGTAGGAACGCCCCATTTCGGCTTCGGAAAGGCGCAGCGCGCCATACTTGCGCCTAAGCCGCGACATCCCCCCGAACAGCGGCACCCCGTGCGGACACCGGCTGTCTCGGCCAAACCGCTTCAGCAGCAGCCGCGCCACTTCGGGCGAGATGCCGTGCTCCAGGCGCTCCGCCTCTTCGTGCGCGCGCGACCATTCGAGACCGATTACATCCGTCAGCAGCTTTTCGGCGAGGCGGTGGCGCAGCACGAGATGCTGCGCTGCACCCTTCCCTTTGGCCGATAGCTCGATGCGACCGCCGCGGCGCACATGGAGATAGCCGCCGCGCGTCATGCGCTTGAGCGCTGCAGCAACGGCCGGAGGCGTGACGCCCAGATCCTCGGCAAGCCGCGCGCTGATGGGAACCTGCTCTTCTTGGACCAGCTGCCAGATGGCCTTGAGGTAGTCTTCCTGAGAAACGCTCGTGGTTATGCGCCGCACGGCAGCTATTGTACCTTCCTTATCCCGTCAGCCGTGGCGACAACCTCACTTTGCCGCGGACATTTGCCGAACCTGCCACGTCCGCGCTGGGAGAGCGTACTTCACGGTGCGTCAAGGAATCCGCAGCACGATCTTGCCGAACTGCTGACGATTCTCGAGGCGCGCGTGCGCTTCGGCGGCGCGTTCGAGCGGCAGCACGCAGTCAACCACGGGCTTCAGCAGTCCGCGCTTAAACAGCTCCAGCACCGCGAGTAGCTCCGCCTTGCTGCCCATGAACGAGCCGAGAATAGAGAGATGGCGCGCGAAGAGATACCCGAGATTGATCTTGCCGTCGAAGCCGGTGGTCGCGCCGCAGGTGACCAGCCGCCCGCCCGGCGTGAGGCTGTAAATGCTCTGCTCCCATGTGGCCTGTCCTACGTGTTCGAAGACAACATCCACGCCGCGGCCACCCGTCAGCCGCTTCACCTCCCTCGCAAATTCTCCGCTGTGCAAGATCGCTTCATCCGCGCCAAGGTCTTTCGCCTTTGCGAGCTTTGCCTCGGATCCGCCCGTGGCGATCACGCGCGCGCCCGTCGCCTTCGCAATCTGAATCGCGGCGCTGCCCACGCCGCTGCTTGCTCCGAGCACCAGCACCTGTTCCGCCGGACGAAGCTGCGCGCGGCCTAGCAGCATGTGCCACGCGGTCAAAAAGACGAGCGGCACCGCAGCGGCCTCTTCGAACGACAGGCTGCCGGGAATCGGGATTGCGTTCACCGCCGGCGCTTTCACGAACTGAGCGTACCCGCCGTGGATGCGCGTGCCAAACAGCGTGTACTCCTTGCAAAAATTGTCGCGTCCGGCGATGCACGCCTCGCACTGCCCGCAGGAAACTCCCGGCGCGAGAAGCACCTTGTCTCCCGCTTTCACGTTCGTAACACTCTCGCCGGTCTTGGCGATCTCGCCGGAGATGTCGCTGCCCAGCACGTGCGGAAACTTGATGGTCATGTTGGGCGGCCCGCTCCGTACCCAAAGGTCCAAGTGATTGAGAGCACAGGCCCGCACGCGAACCAAAACGTCGTGCGCTCCGATCCGCGGCTCGGGAATCTCCGCGGAGTGCAGCACCTCAGGACCGCCGTGCTGGGAAATGACCACCGCCTTCATGAAAACCCTCCAAGATCAGCGAAACGCGCCATAAATTAACATCGCCCTAGCACAGTGTCCAGCCGGCCCAGGACAGAGGCAGACCAACCGCGACTCGTTCCGCGAACTCAGATAATTAGTCAATGCCCGGTCGTCGTGTGAATCAAGCACTGGCCCGAATTCGCGGCCGGACGCGGCGTGCAGACAGCCCGGTCTGGTTGACCTACATTCGGACCGGGCTACTCGGCCTTGCAATCCTCATACTCGCCGGGGCGCTGCGCTACTGTGATGCGACGATTACGCCGCAGGCAATCCGCGCCCCCGCGTTGCCGGCAGGGTCACTCTTGTAGTCGTCCGCCTTCTCGTGGATGACCAGGGCGGTACCGCCGGGGTGAAATAGCGAGTTCTCCCCCGGTCCCAGCGTTACATTGGAAGCCATTACGGAGATATGCGCCGTACCGTCCTGTCCCACTTCGAAATTGGGCAGGTCGCCCGCATGCGCTCCCATCGGATTTTCAGTGCCATGCTGCTTCTGTTCGGGGTTGAAGTGCCCTCCAGCAGTCGTGAACCCGGGAGCCTCGCATTTGCCCGATGCATGAATGTGAAAGGCATGCGTGCCGGGCGGCAGGTTCGATAGGTTGGCTGTGATATGCACTCCGCCGTCCGCAGGCATCAGCGTTGCTGTTCCCACGCTCTTGCCTTCCGAATTTACCAGGTCGGCATGCGCTCCCTTGGGAGCCGCCTGGCCGTATAGTGTGGCCGCCATCAACAGCGCCGGAATTACCGCGAGAAACCGAATCTGCATCTCCGTCCTCCTAAGATGAAGCCGAAAGACCCGGTTTGCCGAAACCACCGACGGGGCCCATGTTACCAGCATTCGGCAATGCCACAAAAACAGCTGGGCGTCCGCTTGGAAGAAGGAATGGCGAGCCGGCTCTCCAGACGATTGATCCGCAATTCTTCCGATCATCACCAGCGGAGAAGGATGAGTTCGGCACAGAAGCCGGGCCCCATCGCTGCAAGAACGCTCCAAGTCCCTGGCTTCGGCCGGCGATGCTTATAGACGTCTTCCAAAACCAACAGCACTGAAGTGGACGAGACGTTACCCACTTTCCGCAAGCAGTCCCACGACGCCTGCAGGTCCGATCGGCTAAGCCCGAGTGCGCTGGCGGTCGCGTTGAGGACTTTCGGCCCACCGGTGTGCATGATCCAGCAACCGATTTCGCCTCGCGTCAATCCCTGTTCGGCTAGGAATTCATCCACATCTTCACCCATGTGCTGCAAAACGACTTTGGGAACGTCTGGCGACAGCACGATGCGAAAGCCCTTTTCCGAAATGTCCCAGCCCATCACGCGCTCGGTGTCGGAGTAGAAGATCGACTTCGTAGCGACAATCGCGGGACCGCTCAATTCCACGCTTGACCCTGCTACGACTGCGGCAGCGGCCCCGTCCCCGAACAGCAGCGCCGAAATGACGTTCGCGTTCGAAGTGTCGTCGCGCTGCAGCGTGAGAGAACATAGCTCCACGGATAGGAGCGCGGCTACTTGATTGGGATAACCGCGAACGAAGTCCGCCGCGCGCGAGAGACACGCGGCGCCGGCTACGCAGCCGAGCCCGAATATAGGAGTACGTCTGATATTGGGGGACAGACTCATGCGATTGATCAGCCGGGCGTCCAGTGACGGAGCGGCAATGCCGGTTACGGAGGTGACGACGATCGCTCCCAGTTCCCGCGGCTGCAGTCCGGCGCAGACTAGCGCGCGACACAGCGCTTTCTCTCCTAGTTCGGTGGCCGCCTCGATCCACGCGTCGTTCGCTTCGCCCCAGGTCCGCACACTCTCGTAAAAGTCGAGTTGCCGAGCCAAATACCGGCCGTCGACCGCCATGCGTTCGTTAAGGCGATCCAGGATTTGAGGTTTCGGTAGCCGGTCGCGCCAGTAGTGTCTCAAAGTTTCGACGAGGATTTCCTGCTTGTAGTAATTCGTTGGAAAAGCGCTTCCCACCCCAGCGATTCTCATGAACACGCTCCCCGAGCATCACCGTCAAGACGTAGCGAAGCGGCCCGGCCTAAGCCAGCCGAGTTCGCGTCTCGATGTCTACCTGTGCTCCAAAACCTGCTCTGCGACCAGGTTCGAACGCACCTCTATAAAATCTTGGATGATGATGCCGGCGTACGACTCGTGCAGCCCGACCCACCGCGCTGCTGTATCGACTATCCTGTACGGGCTCAAACCCCACTGCTGCTCCGTGTGATGCTGCGGATGCGCCCGAGGTTGCGGAGCGTCCATGTCTTCAAGAGGCATTACACATGGCGGCCGAAGAACAGGCTCGGCTGGCTAGGCGTTCTAAGAGGCGCAACTCCGAAGGCAGGCTCCCTGAACGAAATTCCTACGAGGGACAGAACCTCGCTCCCCGGATTCTGCTGGTAAACCCGGGCAGCCACGAGAGCTGGGGCACGGCTGCGCCGCGGGTAGAATCATCCCGGCCGGGGCAGATAGGCTAACACGCGATAAGTCGGATCATCGGAAACGGATGCGCCAACCAACATTTACAATGAATTGACAGCGCCGGGTACCGCGACGTACGCTGATACCAAGGAACCATGGACCTCTTTGAAGAAATCGTGCGCATGAGGCGGGCCGGCCTGCGCGGCGCGCTCGCCACGATCGTCCACACCAACGGCTCGATCCCCAGCTACGAAAGCTCCCGCATGCTCGTCCGCGAAGACGGCTCGATGGCCGGAACGATCGGCGGCGGTTGCGTCGAGGCCGAAGTGTGGGCGGCGGCGAAGGAAGTGATGCAGCTGGAGCAGCCGCGCAAGATGACCTTTAACCTCAACCACGACGCGGCCTACGACGCCGGTCTGATCTGCGGAGGAACCTTGGAAATTTTCGTCGAGCCGATTCTGCCGCAGCCGACGCTGCACATTTTCGGCGGCGGGCATATCTCCGTGGCGGTGGCGCGCATCGCAAACGCGGCGGGCTTCGCCATCGGCGTGACGGACGATCGCGAGACGTTCGCCAACAAGGAACGCTTCCCCATGGCGGGCGAAATCTACACGACCTATCAGGAAGCCTTCGAAAAAC
>DATLWP010000178.1:0-4950 GCA_035576265.1 Candidatus Polarisedimenticolia bacterium | reverse complement strand
CGGTTCCCCGGCGAGATCGGCCGGGAACATGCCGCATTTGAACCGGGCCGGCGCCCGCACAAGGCTCAGAAAAAAACCCAAGAAAAAGGCCGCTTCTTCCGCCGGCCACTCCTGCTAGAATTTGATTTTTCGCGCGGACTGGGCTACGGTCTGGTTGCGCAAACGCCGCACTTCGCCGACGGGGGTAGGCTTGATGTCTGATCCGGTAGCGGAAAAAGTGATCGCGACGCTCGCGTCCGTGAAACGCATCCCGGCCGAGAAGATCTCGCTCGACACCAATTTGCAAGAGATGGGCATCGACTCTCTCGACGTGTTTTCTCTTCTCTTCGAACTCGAAAACGCCTTCAAGATCTCCATTCCTGACGACGACGTCCGCTCCATCAAGACCGTCAACGACATCGTCAAAGGCATCAAGAAGCTCCTCTCCGCCGCTCCGCCGGACGCGTCGGTGGGGTCGGCCAGCCCGGCGGACTGACGAATGCCGCCGCGCCGCGTTGCCATCACAGGCCTCGGAATCATCTCGCCGCTCGGCCTCAATCTCGCGGAATCGTGGAATTCCTTGCGCGAGGGCCGTTCGGCGATTCAGCCGATCGAGTCCGTGGACTGCTCCTCGCTGCGCTTTCGCAATGGCGCCGAAGTGCGCGGCTTCGACGCGACAAAACATTTCCCTGAAGGCAAGGACGCGTATATCGACCGCTTCGCGCAGTTTTCCGTGGTCGCGGCGCGCGAGGCTTTCCGCGATTCGGGCATCGCGCTGACGCCGGAGTTGCGAGAGCGCTCCGCGATCGTCTGCGGCTCGGCGGTGGGCGGACAGTCAGCGATCGAAAAAGGTTTCGAGGACCTCTACGTGGCGGACCGCGGCCGCGTCCACCCGCTCACGATCCCTAAGACCATGGCCAATGCCGGCGCGAGCCACATCTCCATGGACCTTGGCCTCAGCGGGCCGGTCTACACGGTTTCAACCGCTTGCTCTTCGGCGAACCACGCCATTGGCCAGGCCTTTCGCCTGGTGCGCGACGCCGAAGCCGATCTCGCCGTCACCGGCGGCAGCGAGGCGCTCTTCACCGTCGGCATGCTCAAGGCCTGGGAGGCCATGCGCGTGATTTCGCCGGACACTTGCCGCCCCTTCAGTAAGGATCGCAAGGGGATGATTCTGGGCGAGGGCGGCGCGATGATGATTCTCGAACCGTTCGATGCCGCGAAGGCGCGCGGCGCCAAAATCTACGCCGAGATTTGCGGGTTCGGCATGACCTCCGACGCGCACCATCTGACGCAGCCCACCGTCGCGGGACCCGCGCGCGCCATGCGCGGCGCACTGCGCGAAGCTGGCCTCGCGCCCGAAGCCGTTGGCTACATCAACGCCCACGGCACCGGCACGCCCGGCAACGATCCCGTGGAATCGCGCGCCATCCGCGAAGTTTTCGGCGCTCACGCGGACAAGCTCGGCGTCAGTTCGACGAAGTCGCTGCACGGCCATGCGCTCGGCGCCGCTGGCGCGCTCGAAGCCGTCTCGACCGTGCTCGCGATCCATCACGGCATCCTGCCGCCCACCGCCAACTTCACGGAACGCGACCCCGAATGCGACCTCGACTACATCCCGAATAAACCGCGCGCCCAGCAGGTCGAAGCCGCCCTCTCGAACTCCTTTGCTTTCGGCGGCTTGAACGCCGTCGTCGCCTTCCGCGCCGTATAGCGCGGTTTGGTCTTGTGCGGGTGCCCCATCCTTCGCGCCGTTCGCAAAGGGTGGGGATTCTTGCTCCGGAATGATCGAGCGGGGACCGCTGGAAAAATTAATTGGCGGGACGGCCGAGTCGCCGCTACATGCACTCACGCGCGAAAATCACCAGCGCTTCAGAATTCTGGCCGAATTCAGCGTGGAATCGCACTTGAGCAGCGAACAGTCGAGGTGTTTCACCACCGGCAGCTTGTGCCACGGATCGAGTTCGGAAAGGCCGCTATAGCTGCAGTTTCCTTCTCCGGTCCACACCTCCGTATTGACCATGGCCAGCTCGGCGAGGATCAACTCGCACAACGAGTGCTTCTTGCCCGGTTCCGGGCTGGTGATCACTCTCAGGTTCACGGCTTTCATCAACGTCCCTTCGGGAGGCGGCTCGGCCGGCCGTAGCTGCCGGAACACCCCCGTGGCGATCCTGAGGCCTTTGGGACGCTCGAAGTACATCGCAAGAACGTCGTCCTGCCGAACGAATTCTATGTGGCCGACTTTCTTTGGAAAGCCGTAGATCTCCCTGCCTGCCGTCAGTGGGACGGCTTCGGACACGGCGAGGTGGGGAAAGTAGACGCAAGGCTCGCCTTCGAACTCCACGTTGATTCCCTGAAGGAGTTCGAAGTAGGGCCCTCCAGTGGACCACTCGAAGTTGTTGAATATGAGGCAGGCTTTCGCAGGTTCCGGCAGGGTCAGCGGCTCGGGGACCAACTCGGCGGCTGCCTCGGGGTCCGTCTCGTAGTTGAATGTGTACGAGTTCACTCCCCGCCAGAACGCTGGCTTGTCGACGAAGCCGGGAGCGTCCACCGGCATCGTCAGGCCCATCTTCTCGGGGTTCAATTTTCCCTGGCGCTTCATGGCTCCCTCCCATCGCCCGGACGCCTGCAAAACCGTTCGGCCGCGCGCATCTTATCACACAGCTTTTGCGCTAACGCGGAGTTCGCCGCAACATCCCTCCATGCCCTGTATGCGGATGTCTACACGAACAACCATTTGCTTTCGCGCCTCGCGTTGCGGCACCGTGAATCTTTTGTAGTGGGCTCGATGTAAGAAAGGATGGACACTCCGCCAGCCCGGTGCACTCGACCAACCACTGGTTTTGCATGCCAGGTCTTGCACCCGAACGATTCGAATAGATACGGCGTTAAAAGAGGAGGTGGTGGAGGAACGGAACGATCATGCCGCCCCAGCCTTTCGGGATGATTTCCCAATGGCGGGTGAGTTCATCCGAGCAGGTGAGCGCGACCATGATGCCGAGCCAGAAGAAGCCTGCGAGGATCGCGATGCGGGTCAATCCCGCGGCGTACTTCACGTGCATGAAGAAAAGGACCACGAGCATCAACTTTGCCGTTGCGATTGCCAGCGCCACGGGAGTGTTCCACGGCCCCATGTCAACGTAAGCCGCCGCCGTGGTGAGAGCGGTGCCAATCATCAAAGCGATGAAGACGAGGACGTACGTGCGGACGGGCACGATGTGCACGCCATGCCCTGCTTGCTCAGAATGGTCAGACATCGATGGCCACCCCCATTAGTATCGTCCGCCAATCAGGTACAGAAGCGCGAAAAGATAAATCCAGACAATGTCGACGAAGTGCCAATACAACCCGCTGATCTCAAGCGGCGCGAAGTATTTCGGCGAAAACTTGTTCCGCGCGGTCATGATCACGAGCACCGTGAGGATGCCGAGCCCGACGATCATGTGCAGGGCGTGCAGTCCCGTCATGAAGAAGTAGAAACACATAAACATCTGCACTTCCGGGCCGAGCGCGCCCCATTCCGGCCTGTACCGAAAGCCAAAACCCGGCACGATGTGTTCGATGTAGTCGTGGCGCCACTCAAAGTTGAACTTGAGGCCCAGGAACAGCGCGCCGAAGATCATCGTCAGAATCAGCCAGAAGATGATTTGGCCTTTCCGCTTGCCGGCCTGCGCGGAGCGGATCGCCATTGCCATCGTAAAGCTGCTGCAGATCAGCACGGCGGTGTTCGTGGCGCCGAACTTGACTTCGAGCAAGTGGCTTCCGGTGACGAAGGACTCATAGTGCAGAGCGCGATAGACGATGTAGGCGGTGAACATACCGCCGAAGAACAGGATCTCCGTTACGAGGAACACCCACATGCCGAGGCTTCCCGCCTCGCGCTGCTGCGTCATGTCCTCAAACTGGTGGGCGAACCCGGGCGGGTGCGCGCCGTGTGTGGCCATCTCAGACATGGCTGCCCCCGGCAGTCGGATAGTTGTAGGCTCCTTCTGTCACGATCGGCGGTACCTCGAAATTCTCGGTCGGCGGCGGCGAAGGCGTATTCCATTCGAGACCCTTCGCGCGCCAGGGATTTGGTCCGGCTGGCGGACCGTAGCGCATCGACCAGATCAAATAGATGAGCGGAATCAAGTAGCCGATGCCCAGAATCGAAGCGCCCGCGGAGGACAACACGTTGAGCGTTTGGAATTCCACGGGATAGACGGCGTAGCGGCGCGGCATTCCCAGATAGCCGAGCACGAACTGCGGGAAGAACGTCAAATTGAATCCCACGAAAATCACGAGAGCCGCGAAGCGCGCCCAATAGTCGGGATAGAGCCGCCCTGTAATTTTCGGCCACCAATAATGGATTCCGCCGAGATAAGCCATCACGGCGCCGCCGACCATGATGTAGTGAAAATGCGCGACGATGAAGTATGTGCCGTTCAAGTGGACATCGGTGGCCAGGGAGGCGAGGAACAGCCCCGTGAGACCGCCCAGTGTGAACAGGCCAATGAAACCGAGGGCATACAGCATCGGCGCCTGATAGGAGATCGAGCCCTTGTAGAGCGTCGCGGTCCAGTTGAAAACCTTGATCGCGGAGGGAATCGCGACGAGGAAGCTGAGCACGGAGAAGACCAAGCCGGCGTAGATTGACTGGCCGGTGACAAACATGTGGTGGCCCCAGACCACAAAGCTGATCACGGCGATGGACAAGCTCGAAAACGCAATAAAGCCGTAGCCGAAGATCTTCTTCCGCGAAAAGGCGGTGATCAGTTCGCTGACCACGCCCATACCCGGCAGAATCATGATGTACACGGCGGGATGCGAATAAAACCAGAAGAGATGCTGGAAGAGGAGTGGGTCGCCGCCGACCGACGGATCGAAAATCCCGACGTGCAGCAGGCGCTCAAGCCCGAGCAGGAAAATCGTGATGGCGATCACGGGCGTACCGAGAACGAAGATGATGCTCGTGGCGTACATCGCCCAAAT
>DATLWP010000177.1:0-3795 GCA_035576265.1 Candidatus Polarisedimenticolia bacterium | reverse complement strand
CGGATGCGACGCCCGAGGACTACCGCCGCAACGGCCTGCGCACCTCGGGAAAGTGGACTGGTTCGGGTGAGAGCCTGGATTCCATTTCGCGCGCAACGGGCCTTTTGGTCAGCTCCACGCAGACGAGCGCGCAGAATATGGACTACGAAATCAGGAGCGCGAGCACCGGTTCGAGCATCCGCCATGTCGGGCAGGTCCAAACCCAATCGATCATCACGCTCGTGTCCGGGCCCAGGTAGCATGTAGCTCGAGCCTTGGGACCCGAGATTTTTTCCGGGGCCAAGAGCCGCACTGCACTGTGCGCTATAATGAAGATTTTGGGCGGCGCCCCACGGGCGCGCTGACGTGTCCATCACCATGAAATTCAAGCTTGCGAGCGACTACGAGCCCCGCGGCGACCAGCCGGATGCCATCGCCCAACTTGTGCGCGGCGTGAACGGCGGCGACCGCGATCAAGTGCTTCTCGGCGTCACCGGCTCCGGAAAAACCTTCACCATGGCGAAAGTGATCGAGCAGATCAATCGCCCCGCCATCGTGCTCGCACACAATAAGACGCTTGCCGCGCAGCTCTTCCACGAGTTCAAATCGTTCTTCCCGCACAATGCGGTCGAGTATTTCGTCAGCTACTACGACTACTACCAGCCCGAGGCCTACGTCCCGGCGAGCGACACCTTCATCGAGAAGGAAGCGACCATCAACGACGAACTCGACAAGCTGCGCATGAGCGCCACGCGCTCGCTCTTTGAACGCCGCGACGTCGTCATCGTCGCCTCCGTCTCCTGCATCTACGGTCTCGGCTCGCCGGAAGCCTACTACGGCATGTTGCTCATGCTCGAAAAGGGCCAGTCCATCGCGCGCGAATCCATCCTGCGTAAGCTCGTCGAAATCCAGTACGATCGCGCCGAAGATCTCCGCCGCGGCACTTTCCGCGTCCGCGGCGACATGATCGAAATCTATCCGCCCTACGACGACCTCGCCGTGCGCGTTGAGCTGTGGGGCAGTCAGATCGAAGCCCTCCGCAAGATCGATCCGCTCACCGGCGAAATCCGCTCGCGCGAAGGCGAAATCGCCCGCATGCCCATCTATCCGAAGACGCACTACGTCTTGCCCGCGGAACAGAAGGAGCGGGCCATCCAGACGATCTATGAAGAGCTGGACTGGTGGAAGTCCGAGCTTGAGCGTCAGGGCAAAATCGTGGAAGCGCAGCGCGTGGTGCAGCGCACCCACTTCGACATTGAAATGATGCGCACGATCGGCTACTGCCACGGAATCGAGAATTATTCGCGGCACCTTTCCGGACGCCTGCCGGGCGAAGCGCCGCCGACCCTGCTCGATTACGTCCCCTCCGATTACTTGCTTTTCGTGGACGAATCGCACCAGACGATCCCGCAGCTCCGCGGCATGTACCATGGCGACCGCTCGCGCAAACAAACGCTCGTCGACTACGGCTTCCGCATGCCTTCGGCGCTCGACAATCGCCCGCTAACGTTCGAAGAATTCGAGCATCGCGTGAACCAGGCCATCTATGTTTCCGCCACGCCCGGCCCGTACGAGCTGACGAAAGCCGGAGGCGTGGTGGTCGAGCAGGTGATTCGCCCGACGGGACTGGTGGACCCCGAGACCGAAGTGCGGCCGGTGAAGGGCCAGGTGGACGATCTGCTGGAAGAGATTCGCGTGCGGGCTGCGCGCGGCGAGCGCGTCTTGGTCACCACGCTCACCAAGCGCATGTCCGAGGACCTCGCCGAATATTTCGCCGAAGTCGGCGTGCGCTGCCGCTACTTGCACTCCGAGATCGAGACCCTCGAACGCGTGCGCATCTTGCGCGACCTGCGCCGCGGGGAATTCGACGTGCTGATCGGCATCAATTTGCTGCGCGAGGGCCTCGACCTACCGGAAGTCTCTCTCGTTGCGATTCTCGACGCGGACAAGGAAGGCTACCTCCGCAGCGCCACTTCGCTGATTCAGACCATGGGCCGCTGCGCCCGCCACCTCGAGGGCCGCGCCATCCTCTACGCCGACAATATGACCGAGTCCATGCGCCAGGCCATCAGCGAAACCAACCGCCGCCGCGCCAAGCAGCAGGCCTACAACCGCGAGCACAACATCACGCCGCAATCGATCGTGAAGTCGGTAGACATGCAGCTCGCCGCCATCGTGGAAGCCGACTACGTCACGGTTCCGGCGGATGATGCCGTCATCGGGGAAATCGCCAGTGAGGAGCAATTGGTGCAGGCCATCGTGCAGCTCGAAGCCCAGATGCGCGAGGCCGCCAAGAACTTCGATTTCGAGCGCGCCGCCGCCCTGCGCGACCGCATCCGCTCGCTCAAGCAGCGCGATCTCGGCGTCATCGCCGCAACCGAAGTGCCCGTACCCACCGGCCCGCTGCCTGCTTCGGGGCACCCCGAAAGCATGGCCGCGTCTCCGGCGCGTTCCAGGTCCCGAACACGTCGCAAGTAGTTGATGCTGTCGACTGCCTAGACCACGCCGCGCTTCAGCTCGTCCAGCGGATAAAACGTGCCGCGCCAGACGATCCCTCCCTGCCACAGCGTCACGATCATGGATCGCGCCAGCATCCACGCGAAGATCATTGCTCCAATCGGATAGGTCGCCGCGTACGCAATCGGCGCTTGAAACTCCATGGCCACGCCGCCCGTCGCAATCAGCGGCAGCACCACTGCGATCGCGGCAGCCAGTCGGGCCCAGCCGTGCGCAAACGGAAGCGCTGCCAAAGGCAGATCGAACATCAAAAGGAGTCCGAAGATTTGCAGGGACGTAACCCAGGGCTTGAATCCGGAGGCCGCGAAGAAATTCTTCGTCGTGCCGCGAATCAGATTGCCGATTCCCGCGTGCCAGTGCACGCTCACCGCGTCTCCCGCCCTCGCGGCGCCCGAGCGTACTCCGGCCTCTTTCGCGAGCTTTCCAAGCTTCATGTCGTCGATCACTTCCATCGCCAGCCGCCGGTGCGTCCCCATCTTTTCGTAGGCGCTGCGACGGACCATCTGAAAGGCTCCCACGCCCGCGTAACCGCGCGACCGCGTGTCGATGGCCTTCCATGGGCGCGTGCCCACCACCAGCGCCAGCCCGAAGAACGTCATCGCGATCTTTTCGCCGAACGTGAACATCTTTGCCTGGCCCAGCAGCGTGATGTGCTCCCAGCCTCTCTCTTCGGCCAGCGCAATCGTGCGGCGCAGCAGGTCCGGCGCGAAATGCACGTCCGCATCGGTGAATACCAGCCATTCGCCGCTGGAATGTTCGTAGGCCTGCTGCAGCGCGTGAGGTTTCCCGAGCCACCGGGAGGGCAGGGAATCCACGCGCACGGGCTTCAAGCGCGCATCCGCCCGCGCCCGGGTTTCAAGAATCGCTCCGGTGCCGTCTACCGACCGATCGTCCACCGCGACCACTTCATACCGGGGATAGTCCAGGGCGAGAAACGTGTCGAGCGCCTGCGGCAGTTTCTCCGCTTCGTCTCGCGCCGCAAAAAGAATGGAAACCATCGGGCAGGCGGAATCCTGCAGCGGAGCAGTTTTGTCGAGCAAGGGGACGGAGGGAAGCCCCCGCGCTAGATCAACGATTTCGGCGATCCACAAGAAAGCAACGACGCCCAGCAACCCCGTCCAGAAAATGTGCAACGCGCAATTTCCTCCACCTTCAGCCGATCGAACACGCTATGCTATCACGCTACATGGCACGGACCATTTCCATCGTCGGAGCGGGTCGCGTGGGCAGAACCCTCGGCAAACGCCTGCGGGAGCTCGGCTGGCGGGTCGGCGCGGTGGTCACCCGCTCGGCGCCAGA
>DATLWP010000176.1:0-5896 GCA_035576265.1 Candidatus Polarisedimenticolia bacterium | reverse complement strand
CTTGTCGGGGTTCATGATGCAGTCGCGGATGTAGCCGGTAGCGATCATTACTTCGGCGGCGGGGACGCGGCCCTGGCCGTCGCCTTTGCGCACGAGGCGCTGGCTGATGACCGCCTTGAGCGTGGAAGCGAGCTGCAAACGAATCTGTTTCTGCTCGGGCGGCGGAAAGACGGCGATGATGCGCTGAATGGTCTCCGTGGCGTCGAGCGTGTGCAGGGTCGAGAGCACGAGGTGGCCGGTTTCGGCCGCGAGCAAGGCCGTGGAAATGGTTTCGAGATCGCGCATTTCGCCGACGAGGATGACGTCGGGGTCCTGGCGCAGCGCGGCGCGGAGCGCCGTCGAAAACGAGGAGGTGTCGACTTCGACTTCGCGCTGATTGATGAAGCCCTTTTTATCGCGGTGCAGATATTCGATTGGGTCCTCGATGGTGATGATGTGCTCGGGACGAAGCGAATTGATGCGGTCGATCATGGCCGCGAGAGTGGTGGACTTGCCGGAACCGGTTGTCCCGGTGCAGAGCACAAGGCCGCGCTGCTCCTCGCAAACCGTCGAGAGGATGCGTGGCAGCTCGAGTTCCTCGATGGTGCGGATCTTCGTCGGGATGACGCGGAGAACCATGCCGACGTTTCCGCGCTGCTGGAAGACGTTGACGCGGAAGCGGCCGAGACCCGCGACGCCGTAGGCCATGTCGAGCTCGGCGGTCTCCTTGAACTTTTGCTTTTGGCGGTTGGTCATCATGCTGAAGGCCATCGACAGCATCTCTTCCGGCGTGATACGGGGGATGTCGGTGAGCGCGCTCAGCACGCCATCAACGCGGAGATAGGGATGGTTGCCGACTTTGAGGTGCAGGTCGGACGCCTTGCTTTCAGCCGCGCGGCGCAGCAGATCATCAATCGCGATAGCCATAGAGAAATAACCCCGTTTGCGAAGCTTCATGTCACGCTAGCATGCAGGTACAGACGTGGCAAGAAACGTTGCCGCGCGGATTTCTAAGGGCGCAACGGCCAAGATAGGGGCAGGTAGTTGCCGATAGGCAGCGGCGAAAGGTTGAGGCGGTTATCCAGAAGGCGCGGCGGGACTTGGGCTAGATTCGCCCGCGGTCAGGCGGGCGGCTGGTCGCGGAGGTAGAGGCGATCGTAGATGACTCCTCCAAGAACGCCGCCGAGGAGCGGGCCGACCCAATAGACGCCGTGGTTTTGCCAGTGATGCGCGACGAGAGCGGGTCCGAGAGCGCGCGCGGGATTCAGAGCGGCGCCCGTGAATGCGCTGCCCAAGAGAACGTCCAGGGTGACCGTGAGGCCAGCGGCAAAGCCGGCAATCTTGTTGAAGGCCCCCCGCGAATCGACGGTCGTGGCGAAGACGACGAACACTAGGAAGAACGTCATTACGGTTTCGAGCGCCATGCCGTGAATGCGGGTGAAGTCCGGCGAAAGATCGGGCGTGCCGAGCGCCGCGGGGCGCCAGACGGATTCGGGAAGTATGGCGGCGAGCACGTAGGATGCAGTGATCGCTCCGAGAAGCTGCGCGATGCCATAACCGATGCTTTGCAAAGTGCCGAGGCGTTTCGTGACCCAGAAACCGATCGTGACGGCGGGGTTCAGATGACCGCCCGAAACGTGGCCGAGGGCGGTGACCATGATTCCGAAGGCAAGCCCCTGAGCCACGGCGATACCGAGGATCCCTAGGTCACCCTGCCCGGCAGTGCGAAGATACTGTCCGGCGCAGATCGAGCCCGCCGTGACGAAGACGAACGCGAACGTCCCGACAAACTCCGCCGACAGCTTTTGCGAGAGACTGGCCATGCTCCCCACCGCGAGCGACCCGAGGGCTGTGGAAAAGTCCGCTCGGACGGGCGAATTCTACTGAATCCGGAAAGGCGAGTCAAAACAGCAATTCGCGTGAAGAGCCCGCAGTCGACTCGAGATGCGCCCCGAGGGTGCGTGAACAGAAGCCGTACCCGATTTAGCGGGCCGCACCAGCGCCGCTCGGTACGCCGACGGTGGTGAGCCAGCCGTGACGATCGGGAAGCTTGCCGCTGCTGAGCGCGAAGAATTCTTCTTGAACGCGTTTCGTGACGGGACCGCGAGTGCCGCTACCGATCTGGATGCGGTCGACCGAGCGAATCGGGGTAATTTCAGCGGCGGTGCCGGTAAAAAAGATTTCATCAGCGATGTAAAGCATTTCGCGCGGAATCGTCAGTTCGGCGACGGGAATTTCGAATTCGCGGCAAAGGGTGATGACGGAGTCGCGGGTGATGCCGGGCAGCGCCGAGTTCGCGAACGGGGGCGTGAACACCGTGCCCTTGACCACCACAAAGACGTTTTCGCCCGAGCCTTCACTGACGTAGCCGTTCACGTCGAGCGCGAGACCTTCATCGTAGCCATTGTTCTTCGCTTCCATGCGAATCAGCTGGGAGTTCATGTAGTTCGCAGCGGCCTTGGACATTTGCGGAAGCGTATTGGGCGCCGGGCGATTCCACGAACTGATGCACACATCGACGCCATTGCGCATGGCTTCTTCGCCGAGGTATTTCCCCCACTCCCAGCAGGCCAGATAGACGTCGACGGGACAGCCGCGCGCGTCCACGCCGACGTCGCCATAGCCGCGGAGGACGATGGGACGCACATAGCAGGCCGAGACTTTATTCGCGCGCACAAGATCGACGGTGGCCTGGCAAAGGGCGTCGAGCGTGAAGGGAACGTCCATGCGGTAAATGTGCGCGGAGTTCAGAAGGCGCTGCATGTGGTCGCGGAGGCGAAAGATTGCGGGACCCTGCTCCGAGTGGTAGCAGCGGAGGCCTTCGAAGACGGCGGAGCCGTAGCTGACGACGTGCGAGAGCACGTGGATTTTAGCTTCGTCCCAAGGAATCAGTTTGCCGTTGCACCAGATCTTTTCGGTCTTGGCGAGGCTCATCGCGTCTCTCCGAAGCGCATAAACGTGCTTTATAGCAGGCGCAACAGAAATTATAGCATACCGACTTTCCCTGACACGATCTGCGTGCTACGGAAAGCGCGCCGATCACGGCCAATTTGGCCGCACCCGGAAGATCTCAGCAAAGAACGTCAGTCCTCGTGGTCGTCGGGCTCGCGTCCGCCAGAGGCGGCGAAACCTGCGATGCGTCCCCAGGCGCTTGTGCGCCAATTGTCCGTGATCTCTTTCGCCAGAATCCACGGTGGAAGGTCCATCGAGAGAAAGTGAGCGAGCGCTTGCAGGTAAGGCTCGTACATTCGGCGGAGTTCCGTCAGTTTCTGGCCGGCGGCTTCGCGTTCGGGAAGGTGGAAACCCGCTCGTCCAAGCAGGTCGCTCAGGGACTCGAGACCCGAACCAGGCAAGCGATCGAGATCGCTGCTGCGAGGCGCCGTTCGGAAGACCTGTGCCAGGTCCACGACCGTATGGCGGCACATCGCGAACGTGAGACGAGCCTGCCGCAGTACGAAATTCTCTTCGCTCGCGATCAGAAGGGCGCAGGCATCCAGAATCGCGGTGAGGGCGGCGAGCCAGGACTCGTTGTTGTGCTGCGAGCGAAAATAGGCCAGCACCGGGTACGACACATGGCTCTCAAGAATATCCGCCGACCAGCGCTCCCAGTCGCGCAAAAGCAGGTCCAGCGCCTCGATGCCGCCGGGTCCCGCGTGTCGACGCAGAAGTTCGAAAGCGGTCGGAGGCGAACCCGCTCGCGCGTCCAGGAGGACGATATTTCCCTCGCGGCGAGAGAAGGCCTGATAGATCACGGGCAGATAACTGAGAATCAGGGCGAGGAAGGCGAATCCGAGCCCGCTCTCGACGACGGCGAGCACGCGTCCCACCTCGGTGCGCGGGGCAACGTCGCCCAGACCGAGCGTGAACATCGTCGTGCCGCTGAAATAGAGGCACGTTGCAAACGGACGGGAGGTCTGCCCTGCGAACGTCGCACTGTAGTAGAGCAGCGCAAACCCGAAGATGATTCCTGCGGCCCACACGCCGAAGAGGAACAGCAGCGAAAGCGGGCCGTAATAGCTGAGAAACGTCTCGCGCCGCCGCTTTTTCGGAATCCGTCGCGCCAGCGTCCTCCATGGGACCCAGGTCGAGCGGTAGATCAAGACTGTGAGTCGCAAGCGGCGCATGACCCGCCGCGGCAGGACGATCGTCTCGAAGGCTTCCCAGAGAACGACCGCGATGATAACACCACCGATGATAGCGGGCAGGATCACGGAGCCGCTCCTAGGGAACCAGAACAATCTTCCCGTACGCGCCTGGCTCCATCACGGCGGTGTGGGCCCGCGCTGCTTCGGAGAACGGAATTTCCTGCCCGATCACGGGCCGCAGTGTTTCATTCTCAAGGCCTGCCACGAGGGCGGAATGAATGCTGGCGAGGTCTTCTGGTGAGGCGTTCCAGAGGCTCATGCCCAAGATTGAGGCGTCGCGAGACATTGCGTCGCGCGGGTTGATCTCGACACTGCCGCGGCAGCCGATCACGACGACACGTCCTCCGGGGGCAAGAAGCGTGAGGTCGCGGCCGAGGTTGACATTCGCCAGCATTTCCAAGATCACGCCGAAACCGCGCCCGCCGGTGAGCGCAAACGCCTCGTCGAAGTGGCCGGGCGATTTATGGTCGAGGATATGATGGGCTCCTTCGGCGGCGACAAGTTTTCGGCCGCGATCCGATCCGACCGTGGCGGTGACTCGCAATCCCGCGGCACGCGCGAGTTGCACGGCCGCAATACCCACTCCTCCGCTCGCGCCGTGGATCAGCACGGTTTCGCCGCCGCGCGCTTGGGCGCGGTGAAAGAGCGCCCGGTACGCCGTAGCGTAAGGAACATGCATGGCCGCACCCTGGGAGAACGAGACGTTCGCCGGAAGGGGAAACACTAGCCGCTCCTCACAAAGCGCCTGCTCCGCGTAGGTGCCGCTCAGGCTGCCGGCGAGATAGACCCGATCACCGACTGCGAATCGGGCCGCGCCCGGCCCGCTCGCTTCGACCGTGCCCGCCCCGTCCGTGCCAGGCGTGTACGGCAGCTCTGGTTTCCTCGCGTAGTTGCCGGAACGGATGTAGGTATCGACGGGATTTACCCCGGTCGCGCGGATGCGCACCACGACTTGCCCGGCAGACGGCTTGAGGTCCGGGACTTCCTTAAGTTGCAATACCTCGGGGCCGCCGAATTGCGCCACTCGAATTGCCTTCATGGATGCTCCCCTTCGGGCGATTTGGAAGAGCCTCGGGAAAGACCCGAGCTCCCAACGCGCGATCAGGTTTTCGATGTAAGCCGAGTAAAAGTGGATTCAACAAGAACGACGGCACAGACCGAGCTTCGTTTCAAGAAACTTAACGCGCTCGTGGCATTTGCGTGGGCAGAATGCGGCCACTGAGCGATTGATAATTCGACCGGATTCGCTGCAGGCGCGTGCCCACCGTGTTTTCCCACACACCAAAGACGAGAAACGGCACCAGCGCCGCGATCGCCCATAGCTTGGCCCGGCGCGGCGCCTTGGCCTCGGGCTCCCAGCGGAAAAGCTGGCGGGAGATTTCGAAGGCCACCAACAGTCCGAGAGCCAGCGCGGTGACATCCGTCACGACCTCGCCGAAGCTGGCGAGATTCGTTGCGGCCGATTCGAGACCGGTGGCCAGGTAGGTGGCTGGTATGAAAAGTGCGAAGCGCTGTATCCACCCCGGAAAAATCGCCAGAGGGACGGTGGCGCCGGAGAGAAAAAGAAAACCCATCCAGATCAAGTTGTTGATCATCTGGGTTTCCTGCATGGTGTTCGTTACACTGGCGACGATAAGGCCGAAGGCTGCGAAGGCCGCTGAGCCGAACGTGATGAGCAGGAACATCGCCCAGAGATTGCCCCACGTGTGCATGTGGAATGCCCAGTGGCATACGATTATCTCGAAAACCGACACGGGTAGAATGAGGAAGTA
>DATLWP010000175.1:0-7916 GCA_035576265.1 Candidatus Polarisedimenticolia bacterium | reverse complement strand
GATGGTGTGACGCCACAGCAGCCGTCCGTGGCAGGGCCTGCGGGCCGCTCGTGGCCGCAAATTCTGCACGATCCGTTCATCGTGCCGGACGGCATCTGGTACGCGAATCCCGTGGCGAACGCCATGGTCCATCTCGACCCGAAGCAACTCGATCCGAACAAGCGCTACAAGGTCTACCCGCTCAAGGGTGACAATCCTTACGTTTTCCTCCACGGGATCACCGTCGACAGCAAGGGCCACATCTACTGGGCGGAGATCACCGGCGGGCAGTTGGGTGAGCTGGATCCGGAAACGGGCAAGCAGATCCGGCATTACACGCCGCGCCGCGGCGGCATGCTTCAGGTCCTCACGGACAAGAATGACAACATCTGGTTCTCGATGGTGAAAGGGCCGGGCGGTGTGGGCGAGTTGGATGCGAAGACTCGCGTGGTCCATCAATGGCAGACGCCGACGCCGGATAACCTGATCTACGGCCTTGCGGCGAGTCCGGTGGACGGCACGATATGGGGCGCGGGATACAGCAAAGGGCTGGTGACCAAGTTCGATCCCAAGACCGAGGAATATACCGAGTATTACGCACCCGACTCGTGGGGCCAGATTCGCCGGATCGGCGTGGATTCGAAAGGAATCGTGTGGTTCTCGGAATACACGACGGGAATCCTCGGCCGGCTCGATCCCGCGACCGGGAAGATGACGGAATACAAGCTTCCCACCAACGGCGCAAATCCCTACGAGGTTTGGCCGGACAAAACGGACAAGATCTGGATTGCAGACCAGCCGCAGAGTTCTCTGGTGAAGTTCGATCCGGACACGAAGAAGTTCACCTACTACCCGGAGCCGCAACTGAACTGGAGCTTGCCGAAAATCGAGGTGGAGAGAAACAACACCATATGGTTCGGCGCGCGGTTTCTGCCTCACATCACCGCCAACCACTTTTATCCGAACGGTTACACGGCGGACGCGCCGCCCGAGCCATAGCGGCATCTTTGCGGCGCCGAGCGCCCTCTTACTCTGACGCCGATTCAAATCTCTGCAATATTTGCGGCCGCCGTTCGTCTACAGGAATGGATGGATGAGCCGTCGAGCGTTACCTCGATGACCGAGCGAGACCGTCAAATCTCCGAAATCGTCGAGGAGCAACGATCCCGGCTGCGCGATTTCATCCGCCGGCGTGTGCCAGATCCTTCGGACGCCGAGGATATCGTGCAGGAAGTCTTCTACGAACTAGTGGAAGCCAATCGCTTGCTGATGCCGATTGACCACGTGACCGGCTGGCTTTTTCGCGTCGCGCGCAATCGCATTACGGACCTTTTCCGCAAGAAGAAGCCGGAGACCTTCAGCGACGCGGCGATCAAAGACGAAGATGGCGAGCTGTTGCAGATCGAAGATCTGTTGCGGTCGCCCGATGCCGGACCGGAAGCGCTCTACGCCCGCAGTGTGTTGCTGGATGAGCTGGAATATGCCCTAAACGAACTGCCCGACGAGCAGCGGGACGTATTCGTCGCGCACGAACTGGAGGGGCGCAGCTTCAAAGAGCTGTCGGCAGAAACCGGCGTAAACGTCAACACCCTGCTATCACGCAAGCGTTACGCAATGCTTCATCTGCGCGAACGATTGCAGCGTATTCACGACGAGTTTATGAAGAAATGAGGAACCCATCATGAAAAAGAAATGGATTTGGATTGCTCCGCTGGCAATTCTGGGGATGGTGGGATTCATCGCCCTCGGCGGCGAAATCGTCCTGCAGCTGTGGAATTGGCTGTTGCCGCCGCTCTTCGGCTGGCGCGCGATCACTTTCTGGCAGGCGCTTGGGATCCTGCTGCTGTGCCGTATCCTCTTCGGCGGATTTGGATTCCACGGCACAGGCCGCTCAGCTGCTCGGCGTCGAGCGGAACAGCGCTGCGCGAACATGTCCGCCGAAGAGCGCGAACGATTCCGGCAACGAATGCGCGAGCGTTTCGGTGTGGGCCCAGCCACTTCCGAAAGCAAGGAGTGATGAAAGCTGACGCCTTTGGCAAAGATCACAGCTTCCTTAGGCCGCAGACATAGGTGAGGAGAAATGGTAACCGCTGAAGCAGCGAAATGGCAGGAGGCCAGGATGAATATTCGCTTGAAGCTTTCCGCTCTATGGACATCAGTAATGTTCTTCTATGTCTATGCAGACCTGCTTGGCTTCTTCGATGCGAAGGCGATGGGCGAGATAATGAAAGGAAACATGGGCTTCCTGGGTCCAGCCACTCAAGAATTGAAGCTGGGAGTGGCAGTGATGATGTCTATCCCGGCCATCGTGATCTTCCTTTCCCTTGTCCTCAAAGCCAATCACAGTCGCTGGGCCAATATCGTCATCGGTGTGATTTATGCCCTGGTCGCAATCGCCACTTTGACACTGCCTTCGTCGCTCCACTACAAGTACTTTGAGTCCTTGGAGCTGCTTTTCACTGGGTGCATCGTATGGTCTGCTTGGAAATGGCCGATCCAAAGCTCTGGAGACTCGGCAGTCGAAACGCCCGAGCGCCGCAACTCTGCAACCCCATCGCCGCAATTCTAGTGCAGGCCTGCGGGCCACCTCCCGATTCGTCGGATTACCGGATAAATCCGTTTCTAGTACTCGAAATGATTGCCATTTCTCACCCTCATTTCATACTGACTCCGGCGGGACGATGGGCACGAGGAGGTGTGAGTCGTATCTCCCGCCGGTGTAGAGAATGTGGTGTCCGCGGTTTACCGCATCTTCGTGACGATCGCACATCACGGGCTTGGGATAGTTGTAGATGTCCGTGCCCTGCACGACGAGGCGCAGCTTTTCGCCGGCCTCGAATCGAGTGCCCGAAGGCCAGAGTTCGATTTCGAGCGGCACAACGGCGCCGGGATCAAGCTTCATCTCTCGCCGATGCAGTAGAACGGGTTGATACTCCGTTGAATTCGCCGCATCGAGTTCGCGATGCGAGGCGCGGAGCCACCCCAGCGCGACGGGTCCATCGTCGAAATGCGCCCAGAAGGCGAAGGGCACGATGTTGCCGGCCGCGTCGAGTTTCTGGATGGCGACAAAAATGTCCATGTCGCCCGCGCCGTCAGCCGCCGCCCACAATTTGAGCTTCATGTGGCCGATCAGCTCAGTCGGTTGCTCGAAGGTGAAGTCGAACTGCGCGCGGCGGGGAGCGTCCCCTTCGCCGCGAGCGTTGTAGCGGAAGGAAGCTTCTTGCAAGACGGCGCGCCGCTCAAGCGCGCCGTTCTGGGCGTTCAGATAGAGCTTCGTGTATTGCGTCCGAGCAATCGGCCACTCGTTCTCGGCTTTCATCGCGCCGACGTAGAACCTTTCGCGCACCTCGAGGCGCACCTTCGGCCATTGCGTGACGGACGTCGGGATACCCTTGAGAAAATAATCGAAGAATTCCTGCTGTCGTCGCACGCTTTCGGGATCGTAATAGTAGGCCCACTTTTTCCGGCCGTGGACCTCCAGCCACTTTTGCGGCGAAGCGATTTTCTTAAAGCCTTCGAGCGTTCCCCGCGTGTGCATGCCCTGGTCAGTCCAGCTGGCCACGATGTACGCCGGGGCCTTGATCGTGGAAAAACTTGCGGCTTTCGATGCCCAGAAGGCGTCAAAAAAAGGATGCTCGCGCTTCTCGGTGGCCAGATCTTCGACGCGCGTGGTGCTGTGGCCCCAGCGCCCGGCCAGGTAGGGCCAGAACATTGTTTCGGGGATGCCGCCGTGGCGCACTACTTCGCGATACGTGTCCGACCATCCCTCCCAGGGATTGAACGCCGCCAGATGCGGCGGGTTGAGCGCGGCGACGCGCCACTGCGAGGACGTCAGGTACGAAACGCCGGAGAGGCCGACTTTACCGTTGCTCCACGGCTGGGTGCCGGCCCATTCGATCAGGTCGTAGAAGTCCTGCGCTTCCTCGGGGGACAGATAGGTGGCGTCGCCTTTGGAATACCATGTGCCGCGCGGGTCCGGGTTGATCACCGCGTAGCCTCGCGGCACCCAGTAGCCCGCGTCGGGCGCTTCGAAGGCTGTATACGGCGAAAGCGTTTCCTGCTTCACACCGCAATTCGGAAAATTTTCCGCGTAGCGCGTGTGGCCGTGCTTGCCATATGGCCCCCAAGCAATGATCGGCGCCGCCGGCCGTTCATCGGCGGGGCGGAAGACGTCGATGTAGATATCGACGCCGTCGCGCATCTTCACGGCAAGGTCGCGTTCCACGATCATGCCGCTTTCGAAGGTGCGGCGGTAGACGGGAGGCTTGCCGTCGCGCGCCTCCGGCGGGGCGAGCGGCGGGCGGAATTTGTATTCGAAGCCTGCGTGTTTCATCGGATTCCTCCGAATTTGACCGTAAGAACCGAATCACGCCAAATTCCAACGAGCCTGCAGTCCCCAACCCTACACCAGATCACCATCGCCGGGCGCCAGGATTCTTGCGAGCGAGAGCGGCGCCTGAGGCTCCCCGGGATTCGCCCCACAGAAAAGATTCGAGCCTTGCGCGTGCAATCGCCCGTTGATACTCTCGCGTCCTGTTTGCCGGCATGAAAGAAGGGCGCGCCCGCGCGGCCCGCCAAACACGGAGGCGATGTGAACATGAAAATGCGATCCCGGCGATATCTGCTCGCGCTTTTGCCGCTTGGCGCAGCGTTCGGAAAGCCGAAGGAGGCTCTGGCCGCACGTGCCAGGGACGATCTCGGAGCGCAGGTGAAGCAGTTGCAAACCCGGCTTGCCGAGCTTGAGCAACAGGTCGGCCGTACCCACGACTACATCGCCATCAGCAATCTGCAGACTGCATACGGCTACTACGTTGACAAGTGCCAATGGGACGAGGCCGCGGACCTATTTGCTGCAGACGGTACGCTCGAGATCGGACTGCGCGGCGTCTGGGTCGGTCGAGATCGCGTCCGACAATATCTGCATAAGCTGCCCGAGCTAAAGTACGGAACGCTGTTTAACCATATGCAGCTCCAACCAATGATCAGCGTCGCCCCGGACGGCCTCACGGCCAAGGCGCGCTGGCGAGCCGTGATGCAAGTGGGCATCTTGCATAAGTCGGCGCAGTGGGGTGAAGCGACCTACGAAAACGAGTACGTTAAGGACGGCGGTATTTGGAAAATCAAGAAGCTGCACGCTTACTTTACGTACTACGTCGACTACTACAAGGGCTGGGACCAGGGTGGAGACCCGCCGCCACCGCCGATCAAGGACTTTCCTCCCGACCAGCCGCCGACTGTGGATTACAAACTTTATCCCGACATTTTCATACCGCCGTATCACTACAAGAATCCTGTCACCGGGAAGTAAGGGCGCGGCTGGGGGAAAGAGAGCGGAGAACGACGCCGGGACAATTCGTTTCGCTACAAGTAGTTTTTTTCGGCGAGCTTCGCGATGATTCGCTGGGCGGCGGCTTCAGGAGCGTCGCGGTCGCCGTGCACGACCACGTCGGGATTTCGAGGGGGCTCATAGGCGGCCTGAAGGCCGGGCACAGTGGTTGATGCGCCCTCGCGGGCTGCGCGGTAGATTCCTTTGGGATCGCGAGCGATGCACGTTTCCAGCGGGCAATCTACGTACACCTCCAAGAACTTGGCAATCTCTTGGCGCGCTTGGTCGCGGTAGCGGCGGCGGTTGGCGGTGGCATCGAATATCACGGGAACACCGTGGCGAGTGAGGAGCGCTCCCACAAAGACCATCTGGGCATAGAAGGTGTCGCGTTCCTCGTCGTCGTATCGCGGATGCGGAGTAAAGATTGGGCGCAGCGCGTCGGATTCGAGCACGGCCACGTCCATTCCGCGAGCGGTGAGTTGCGCCTTTAGAGATGCGGCGATTGTCGACTTTCCGGAAGCCGGGAGACCGGTGATCCACACGGCAAAAGCGTCTTGAGTCTTACGCTCCACAGTAGTTATTGACCCGCGAAGGATCAAAACTCTCGCTTTCGAGCACAGCGAGAACAAAGTTCAGAATTCTTTGGCGGATCGTGTCGGGCAAATTGGGGTACCACACGGGACTGGCGATCACGAGGCCGCGAAACGCATAAAAGGGCGCCACCAAGCCCAGGATTTCACGATCTTTGGTCCTCTCCAGATACCGCTCCCAGAAACGAAGAAACAGCTTGCCCAGGCTTCCTTCCAGGCGCCCGCTGCGCCGCAACGAAAAGAAGAGATAGTTGATCGTCAGGCAGGTGACATCGTCCGCCGGCTCACCGAACTCTCCGCGGGAGCGGTCGAGCAGGTTGAACTCGGCTTCTGGCCGAAACAAGATGTTCCAGGGATGAAAATCTCCGTGGACCTGGCGAAGGCGGTGATTTAATTTCTTCAGCCGCCAGCGCCACTGGACGCACCGATGCTCGATTTTCTCGAGCACTTCGGGCGTGACGAGAGGATGCGGAGGGTAGGAATCCGCGAGGCCCATGATGCATTCTCCATGTCCCACGAGTTCGCGGATGCGGCGCGTGTACAGTCCTCGATCCTGCCCCGGCACGGCGTGAATTTCCGTCAGGTAGTCGCAGAGGGCATCGGCGCGGGCCAGGTCGAGATCGGTGAGATTATCATTCTGCCGAAGCCGTTCGAGGTCCGAGGAATAGGGCTGCCCTTCGGCGTACTCCGTGAGCAAACAGAACTCCTCGATCTTGCCGACGGAAACAAGAGTACCGTCCTTTTGGAAACCGCCTGCGTCCAATGATCGAACGTGGCGAGGGAGAAGATTGAAAGCCTTATGCTCCCATAGCAGGACCTGGGCCCGGTCGGACATGTGCTCGTGCCCGAAGGGGCCGGGGCTCATGGTGTGGAGGACGGCGGTCCGGCGTTGATGATCGGCGGTGTCGTAGTCGATCCGGACGGGGGTGCCGTAGCCGTAGCCTTTGAGAGCTGCGTCCTCGGGAGCATGGCCCAGGGGAGTGAGAGACACGACGGTTACCTGCTGGCCAAGGACGGACGTGAGATAGTTCTCGACCTGTTTCAACCTGAGTTCGGGCATGCGTCAATGCCTCTCTCGTCTTGCTGACGATAACACAGGCACCGGCGATGTGTTTCAATGGCCGGACAACGGCAAAGCTTGAAGGCGGCGAGATGAATTACTGCTGGGCCTGTCCGGCGCCGTGGCGAGGCCAGAGATCGAGGAAGCGAGCGATCGTGGCGGGGGCGTGGCCCTCGTAATGATTATTCGCGTAGGCGAAGATGATCACGCCACGGCGCAGGAGCGGGACGCAGAGCCGAGCCCAATCCGATAAGTCACGACGGCGGTCCACGACCACTTTGTCCCAGATCTTTGTCTTCTCCTCGATTCCCTTGCGGTCGCCGAGCCAGCGGATGTAGGTGAAATCAGCGGTGATGGGATCGAACCGCGCAAACCACTCGGCCGGACGCGGCATCCAGAGCTGGTCGGTAAGAACGAGGGCCACGCCGGTTTCGCGCAGTGCGTCGACGAACTTCGGCACCAGCCAGTTGCGGTTGCGGATTTCAATTGCGAACTTGTAGCCCTTCGGCAGTTTCTTCAAGAAGGGCACCAGGCGCGCGAGAAAGTCGTCGAGGGTAGGAAACGCCTTCTTATTAAAGTAGCCGAACTGAAAAACCAGAGGACCGAGCTTTTCGCCGAGGATGTCCATAGCAGCGAGAAAGTTTCTGAATTCCGCCTCGCAGTCCTTCAGCACTTTTTCGTGCGTGATCTCGCGAAAAACTTTTGCCGCAAAGATAAAATTCCTCGGCGTCTTGGAGTACCAGCCGCGCACCGTGCTCGGGCTGGGGATGCGATAGAAGGTGCTGTCAACTTCGACGGTATCGAAATGCTGGGCGTAGTGCGTCAGGAATGCGGCGGGCTTCATCCCGGCGGGATAGAACGAGCCTTCCCAGCCTGCGGCCGTGAATGCGGAGGTGCCGAGATGGAGGCCCGCGGGAATGGCCATGGCGGCGATTTTACTCCTCACATGGCTCAGAGGAGG
>DATLWP010000174.1:0-2979 GCA_035576265.1 Candidatus Polarisedimenticolia bacterium | reverse complement strand
TTTCTCGCGCAGGCACGTCTGCTGGCCGAGCAGATTGCTTCCGGCGCCATCCCCGCGGCGCAAATCGCCGATACGCAGCGGCTGATTTTCAATAATCACCTCGATGCGGCAGTCACGGCCGTTCTGGCGGCGATGGTGCTCGTGCTGGTGATCGAAGCGGTCAGTGAGTGGATACGCCTGCTAAGCGGAAGGAGGAGCGCAGTGTTGCACGAGGCTCCGTATGTAGCGACGCGCTGGGCCGAAGGGGACTAGAATAGATGCAAGATGTCCTTCGGCGCGACCGTGCAACTGGTCCCTTGAAGAGCGCATCCCTTCCGGTCATGGGAACCCGCCGGACTTATCGCGGCGCTCAGGCGTGCGGGGACGGAGAAATCAGGATGGCGATCGAACGTGCAATAACGGCAGCTCTGCTGGCTTTTATGTGCGCAGGCTGGGCGCAGGCGCAGGGCACTGCTGGTCCTTCGGCGCAGGCTTCTGTTACTGCCCCGGCCTCAGCGCTCACGCACAGGCCGTCTCCGGCGCCGGCAGCGAGCGAGACGATCTCGCTGACGGTGCCCAAAGGCACGCCGGTGCAGGTGATCCTCGACCATGAGGTGCGCGTGAGGAAGGCGGGCCAGGCGATTCAAGGGCGCGTGGCGGAACCGGTGTATGCCTTCGACAAGCTGGTGATCCCGGCGGGCGCGAAGGTCAACGGGCAGATCACGCAGATCGAACGCGTGTCCGGCGGCAAGCGCACGGCTGCGGCGCTGGATGCGAATTTCTCGCCCGTTCGCAAGGTCCAGGTTGAGTTCGACGAACTCGACTTGCCGAACGGGAAGGAGATTTCGATCCATACGATCGCCACGCGCGATTCGGGCAAGACGATCCAATTCGTCGCTACGCCGGAGGAGAAGAAGGGCGTCCGGGACACGGCAGCGGAGAGAACCCGAGAGGCGAAACAGCAGGTCAAGCAGGAATGGGGTAGCGTGCTGAAGGAGGCGAGAGAACCCGGCAAAATTCATCGCTTGGAGCACTTCGCGGTCGAAGAGCTACCCGTTCATCCGCAGTACATCGAAGCCGGGACGGCCTATTTCGCTGAATTGCAAGAACCGCTCGATTTCGGGAGCGAGCCCTTCACTCCACAAATGGCCTCCTCGATCGGAGCGACCCCTCCGGACGGCAGCGTCGTCGAGGCGCGCCTGGTGACGCCGCTCAGTTCCGAGACTGCGCACCCGGGAGACGTGGTCGAGGCAATGATTTCGCGGCCGCTGTTTGAGGGCGACCGCCTGATTCTTCCGCAAGGAAGCATCCTGCAAGGCTCCGTAATTCAAGCGCACCGGGCCCATCATCTCGCGCGTAACGGCGAGCTCCGAATCGTTTTCCACGAGCTGCGACTGGCGGACGGCGTCGAAAGGAAAGTAGAGGCGAGCCTCGCGGGCGTGGAGGCTGCGAAGGGCGGCAACGTGAAGCTCGATTCCGAAGGAGGGGCGCACGCCACTTCTCCCAAGACGCGGTTTCTGACGACCGGGCTTTCGGTCGGATTAGGCGGGTTTTCCATGATAGGGGACAGCGGGGGAGGGGACCTCGCCCACCGGGAGGCTGGAACGACGGGCGGCTACAAGCTTATCGGGATCGCCCTGGGAGTCGCGATTCACTCGCAGCCATTCGGGATGGCGATGGGGTCCTTCGGCGCAAGCCGCTCCATTTATGAGAATTTCATCGCGCGTGGACGAGAGGTGGTCTTCCCGAAGAATACGGCGATGGCCATCAGCATCGCGACGCGTCCGCGGGCCGCTGCAAGCGCCGGCGACCCGTCCGATCAGGAGAGCGCTGCCAGACAATGACTCGCGATCCAATCGCGACGCGTGGTTTGGGCCAGGCAAGCGTGTGGCGGCTTGTGTGGGAGTGGCTCCGGCAAGTGAGCGGCGACGCGGCGTATGAGAACTACCTCCGTTGCGGCCGACGCGCGTCTCAATTCGTGACGGACGGGCCCGCTAGCGCTTCGGGGCCGCGGCTCTCGCGGAAGGACTTCTATCTCGACTCGCTCGAGCGCCGCTATTCGAGCGCTTCCCGGTGCTGCTAAAGTCGCCGGAAGCGGGCGGCAGCTCGGGCCGATGTTCGGCATCCACACGGCCAGCCAGCGGGTCAGTTTCGGTCCGAGAAACTGAGCGCCCCCGATATAGCGATTGAGTCTGGAGGGGAAAGTGATCGCGAGAATCTGGCACGGATACACCAAGCCCGAGCACGCAGACGCCTACGAGGCCATGTTGAAGCCCGAGCTCCTGCCCGGAATCGGCAAAGTAAAGGGTTACAGGGGCAGCTATCTGCTCAGGAGAGACATGGGAGCCGAGGTCGAGTTCATCACAATCATGATCTGGGACTCTATTGACGCGATTCGCGCCGTTACGGGGGCAGATTACGAGACAGCGGTGATACCTGAGGAGCGACGCAAGTATTTGGCCAGATATGATGCGAAATCAGCGCACTACGAGATCGCGTCGGTCCACGGGCTGGGCCAAGTTTCGAAGTGATCCATTACCCACGGCCGGGTAGTGTCCTAATTTGGGTTTTTTACCCTCGAATTGCGGTACCCAAGGTGCTGCGAATCCACTCGGAAACGGTCTGTTTTGAACGTTTCGCTATCGCTTCAATGGCGCGTAGTTCATCTGTCGTTACTCGCACTCGGAGCGTGCCTGCTTTGGCATGTCCTTTCGGGAGCGGTGGTCTACCAGCTTTTCTAACCCTCTTCGTCAAGTCCGTACTCCTGAACGATTATCGTATCCCGATGCAGGTCGGTCTGCCTATCGATTGAGCGATGCTAGAGCCTTCCGCGAGCGCCCCGATGATTGCCGTTTGCTTGTCTGCGTTCAGGATGTTTGCCATCGGCCTGTCTCCTATGGCAATAACTGTACCCCAATAATTAATGCTTGTCAAGAGATATTGTTGTGGTACAGTATTCGCGTGAAAGCCGCGATATTCGCGCTGTTGCTGATGGCATGG
>DATLWP010000173.1:0-2751 GCA_035576265.1 Candidatus Polarisedimenticolia bacterium | reverse complement strand
AGAGCGCATGAACGACAGGTCCAATTCGACCAGGCTTCCTCTTGAAATCGTAGTAGTAGGACTCGTGCGCGCGCCTCGGCCTGGAGGGCTTACCTGAGCTGAATGAAAGCAATCGTAAGGCTCAAGAAACCCACCGGCCAGAGACGCTGGCCAGGTGGGTTTTACTTTTTATGGCAGTGAGAAAGGGAATCCGATGGACAGTAAGAAACCGACGATGACCGGGGCAAGCATACTGTGGGAATGCTTGGAGCGTGAAGGCGTGAAGACCGTTTTCGGCTACCCTGGCGGCGCGATTCTGCCCGCGTACGACGCGCTGCGGCACAGCTCGATTCGCCATATTCTGGTGCGTCACGAGCAAGGCGCCACGCACATGGCTGACGGCTACGCGCGCGCCACGGGAGGTGTGGGCGTGGCCGTAGCGACTTCGGGGCCGGGCGCCACGAACATGGTGACAGGCATCGCCACGGCCATGATGGATTCCTCGCCCATCGTCTGCATCACCGGACAGGTGGGCAGCAAGCTTGTCGGCTCCGACGCCTTCCAGGAAACCGACATTACCGGTGTCACGCTGCCCATCACGAAGCACAACTATCTCGTGACGAGCGCGGACGAAATCGCCCACACAGTCCGGGAAGCCTTTTACGTGGCGAAATCAGGTCGTCCCGGGCCGGTGCTGATCGACATCACCAAGGACGCGCAGCAAGCCTCTTGTGAATTTGACTGGGAAGTGGCGGTCCCGCGAATGCGCGGGTATCGGCCGGACCTATCTCCAGCCAAAGAAGCGTACGAGAAGGCATTGAAGCTCATCAACGATGCGAAGCGGCCGGTTATCTTGGCCGGTCACGGCGTGATCGAATCCGGGGCAGAGGAGGAATTGAAGGTCTTCGCGGAACGCGCCTGCATTCCGGTGGCCATGACGTTACTCGGCATCGGAGGCCTGCCGGCTTCCCACGTTTTGAACCTCGGGATGATGGGCATGCACGGCGAGGCATGGGTGAACAGAGCCATTCAGGATGCCGATCTACTGTTGGCGTTCGGCATGCGTTTCGACGACCGGGTGACGGGCAACCTCAAAAACTACGCGCCTCAGGCGAAGAAGATTCACGTGGAAATCGATCCGGCGGAGATCAATAAGAACGTGAAAGTGGACGTCGCGCTGGTGGGAGACTTGCGGAAAATCCTCCTGCAGTTGCTGCCAAGCGTTGAAACGACGAGCCGCGACGAGTGGATCGGGCACATCCGCGAACTCAAGGGGGATTCGGCCGTCCGCGACATTCAGAATCTTCCCGACACAGGCCATCTTTACGCAGCGCATGTCATCAACGACCTGTGGCACCAGACTCGCGATCGCGACACCATCATCGTGACCGACGTGGGCCAGCATCAGATGTGGGAAGCACAGTATTACAAGCATGAGCGCCCGCGCTCCCTCATCACCTCCGGCGGCCTCGGCACCATGGGATTCGCCCTGCCGGCCGGCGTCGGCGCCAAGGTGGCGCGCCCAGATGCCGATGTCTGGGTCGTGGTGGGCGACGGCGGTTTCCAGATGACCATGTGCGAGCTCGCGACGATCGTGCAGGAAAATCTGAACGTGAATATCGCCATCATCAATAACGGGTACCTTGGGATGGTGCGCCAGTGGCAGGAGTTCTTCTACGAGCGTAATTACGAGGCCACGCCGCTGGTGAACCCGGAGTTCGCCCAACTCGCGCAGGCCTACGGCATCCGCAGCATGGTGGTCAAGCAGCGGGCGGAAGTTGTTCCCGCCGTTCAGGCGGCGCGAGCGCATAAAGGGCCCGTTCTCATCGATTTCAAGGTCGAGCAGGAAGACACCGTTTATCCGATGGTCGCGGCGGGCTCGGCCCTTCACGAAATGATTCGGCGACCGAGCCGCATCGTCGAAACCGCTGCGGACGAATAGGAGACTCATGCTGCACACATTCGTGGTCTATGTCGAAAACAAGCCGGGCGTGCTTTCGCGCGTGGTGTCGCTGTTTCGCCGCCGCGCCTTCAACATCGATTCACTCACCGTGGGCCGGACGGAGAAGCCAGACGTCTCGCGCATGACTATCGTGGTGGATGCCGACCAGGATCAGGCGCAGCGCATCGTCGCGAACATCTACAAGCTCGTGAACGTGATGCTGGTCGACGATATCAGCGGCCAACCCGCACTCTTACGCGACTTAGCACTGATCAAAGTGGGCGCGGCAGGCGCAGCGCGGTCGCAGGTTCTCGAGCTGGCCACCGTCTTCAAGGCGCGAGTGCTCGACATCGCTGCTGAGTCAATCACCCTTGAGCTTACCGGCGGGGAAGAGAAGGTCGACCGCCTCCTCGAACTCTTGAATCCGTTCGGTCTGATGGAAGTCGTCCGAACCGGAATCGTCGCGATGCGCCGAGGGGCAAAGTCACCGACGGTTGCATCCAAAGCAGAGCTGAAAGCCCCGGTGGACGATGGGAACGTTGCATACTCGGTTTGAGTGCCCGAATCGCCTCACGCCGGCGTAGCGCCTCGATTGCATCGAGGTTGTTTCGTTCGTCGCGCACCGGCGCTATGCGCACTTGCGCTTGGTGGTCCTGGCTTTCGCGGCGTGAGGTTTCGGTCTCAGCGCTGCGAGGAATTCTTTCAGCGGCAGCGTGTTTATCACGTCCTTCTTCTCGATCCAGCCCCGCCTCGCTGTCGAAACTCCGTATTTCATGAACGGCAGGTGCGTCGTCAAATGCGCGTCGGTCGAAATCACGATCTTGACTCCG
>DATLWP010000172.1:0-2025 GCA_035576265.1 Candidatus Polarisedimenticolia bacterium | reverse complement strand
TTTCGAGATTCGGATTGCGAATTTGATTTGTGCGAATTTGATTTGATTCAAAGATAGGAGGTTTTATGCCGGCACGCTACGGTTCCGATCTGATCGTCGATCTACTCAAGGTTCTCGGCATCGAATATGTCTCGTTAAATCCCGGTTCGAGTTTTCGCGGTCTGCACGATTCTCTGGTCAATTACGAGAGCGGACGCACTCCCAATCCGGAGATGATTCTTTGCTGCCACGAAGAGATCGCCGTGGCGGTGGCGCATGGCTACGCCAAGGCAACAGGCAAGATCATGCCGGCGATCGTGCACAACGTGGTCGGCCTGCAGCATGCCTCGATGGCGATTTACAACGCGTGGTGCGATCACACGCCGGTGATGGTCATGGGTGGAACCGGACCGATGAACTCAGCCAAGCGCCGGCCGTGGATCGACTGGATCCACACTGCCCAGGTACAGGGCAATCTGGTGCGCGACTTCGTCAAGTGGGACGACCAGCCGGTGGGGGTAGAAGCGTTTCCTTCCTCGATCATGCGCGGCTATCGCATCGCCATGAGCGATCCGGGCGGGCCGGTTTACCTCTGCTTCGACGTCAGCGATCAGGAAGCGCCGATCGACAAAGAAATCCCGCTGCCCGATCCGAAACGCTTTCGCCCGGCAGCGCCGCTCCAGGCGGACTCCGACGCGATCAAAGAGGCGGCCCAGTTATTATCCACGGCCCAGAACCCGGTGATCCTGGCCGATTATGTCGGACGCAACAATGATGCGGTCCTGAGCCTGGTGGCGCTCGCCGATCTCTTGTCGATTCCCGTGATCGATTGCGGCGCGCGCTTGAATTTTCCCAACACCCATTCGCTCAATCTCACCGGCCGGAATCGCGAGCTCATCGCCAATGCGGATGTGATCCTGGGCCTCGACATGACCGATCTCTACGGCGCGCTGGTGCGCACGGATCCCAACACGCACGAGAGCGTTCCAGCGACCAAATCCGGCTGCAAAGTGATCAACGTCACGCTCAAAGATATCGTGGTGCGCGGCTGGACCAGTGACTTTCAGGAACTGGCGCCGGTGGATCTACCCATGGTCGCCAATACGAGAGTCTTTCTTCCCGCGCTCGCCGAAGAAATCAGAAAGCAGGGAAAGTTTTCCAAAAGCGTGGTCGAAGACCGGCGCAAGGCGATGGCGGCGCAGCACGACGAAATTCATGCGCGCTGGCAGGCCGACCTCAAGAAGCGCTGGGACGAGCGGCCGATCGCGCCGCCCCGGCTCGCCTGGGAAATTTGGGAAGCGCTGAAAAAGGAAGATTGGCTGCTGGTCGCCGGGGCATTCCGCGGCTGGCCGAGCCGGCTGTGGACCTGGGACAAGCCGGGGCTGTTTCTCGGCGGCTACGGCGGCGGCGGTTTGGGCTATGGTCCCGCCGCTTCGGTCGGCGCATCGCTGCCCTATCGGGGCACCGGGAAGATTTGCGTCAACTTGCAACGCGACGGCGAAATGCTTTACACGCCGAGCGCGCTCTGGACCGCGGCCAACACCGGCGTGCCGTTGTTGACGGTCATGACCAACAATCGAGTTTACTATAACGACGTGGAGCATCAGGAGCGAGTCGCGATTCACCGTGGGCGCCCCGTGGAAAACAAACTGGTCGGCATGGAAATGGGCAAGCCGCCGGTGGACTTTGCCAACCTGGCCCGTACCTTTAGTCTCCACGGCGAGGGACCGATCACCGAACCGGAGCAGATCCGCCCGGCGGTGGAGCGGGCGATCAAGGTCATCAAAGAAGAAAAGCGGCCGGCTCTGGTCGACGTCTATATGCAGATGGTTTGATTCGGCATGGCTCGTTCAAATCGTTCAAGCCGTTCCAATGGTTCCAATCACTGAGGGTTCATTCCCCGCAGCTTGCTGCGTCCGAAGGCCGTCATTCCCGCATGCTTTAAGCGGGAATCCAGGCAAGTCCGAACCTGGACCCCCGATAGACACATTCGGGGGTGACGGAATCGGGATCGCTGCACAATGGGTCTTCGATACGCCGCAGCTT
>DATLWP010000171.1:0-12495 GCA_035576265.1 Candidatus Polarisedimenticolia bacterium | reverse complement strand
CGATCTCCACTCCGGGAAGAGAGCGCGCCTCGGAACCCGTCGCGAGCATCGTGTAGGTGGTTTCCAGCTCGGTCGTTTTGCCGTCTTTCTCGACCGACACGCGTCCCGGACCGGCGATGCGCCCCCATCCGGTGATCGAATCGACCTTGTTCTTCTTGAACAGCGCAGCGATCCCGAGCGAGTGCTTCCTCACGATCTTGTCCTTGCGCGCGAGGATGGCCGGCCAGTTGACCTTCACCTCTTTTACTTCGAAGCCGAATTCCTCGGCGCGCTGGAACGAGTCGTAGATGTCCGCGTGATGCAAAAATACTTTGGTGGGAATGCAGCCGACGTTCAGGCAAGTGCCGCCGAGAAAAGCATCCTTCTCGACGACCGCGGTTTTTAACCCCCACTGGCCGGCGCGAATCGCGGCGACATAGCCGCCCGGCCCGCTCCCGATGATTACCAGATCGTATTTGGCCAAGCCGGTCCTCCCTCGAAACTCCCATTTTCACCGAGCCGGCCGCGACCTGCATGGGAGGTTGGTTGCGATGGCGGCTCTTCGGAGCGTGCAGGAGGAAGATTTTAGCAGCCGCAGTTCGCCGCCGCAACCGAAGCTGGCTCCGCTGTTTCGCGCGAGCCGGTCGAACGTCCTGCAGTGGCCTAGCCGTTTCGGACTCACGAAGCGATCCTAAACGAAGCGCCGGGTGGTCCAACTTCTCGTCTGCGACGTGAGAAAGGACTTCCCGTTCCCGCGGCCTCGGCGTATTTTTGAGGCCCCGCGCCGCGCTGCCTGCGCAGCGGTGCGAGACATTGGAGACTGGCCATGACCTCGATTCCACCCCCCATCAACCCGAGCCCGCCCGGGGAACGTGATGAAGGTGTGCCTCCGTTGCAGCGCTGGGCGCACAAGCTTCTTCTTGGGCCGAATGGGCTGCGCGCGGGCTGGCGGATATTGATCTTCGTCGGTCTTTTCCTGGCTGCAATGACCGTCTTGCAGGCGGCGCTGACTCACGTCCCCTCGATCCATGCGTGGCTGCAGCACCGGGTTCGGGGCGTGATGACGCCGGGCATATTGTTGCTGAGCGAGTCCTTGTCCGTCCTCTCCTTGCTGTTTGCAGCGTGGGTGATGACACGGATCGAGAAACGCTCCTTCGCGGATTATGGTTTGCCGGGCAGCGCGATGTTCGGAAAGCGTTTCTGGCAGGGCGTGCCCTACGGATTCGCCATGGTGACGCTTCTGATGCTGTTGATCGCCGCCTTGCACGGATTTTCATTGGGCGGATGGGCGCTCAGCCTCGGCGACGCGCTGCGATACGCGGCGCTGTACATGATCGGATTTCTGCTTGTGGGAGTTTTCGAGGAGTTCTCGTTCCGCGGGTATTTGCAGGCGACTCTGGGATCGGGAATCGGATTCTGGCCCGCGGCGGTGCTACTGGCCGTCGTCTTCGGTGGCGGCCATCTGCACAACCCCGGTGAAGCCGAGTACGGCGCGCTGATGGCCGGGAGCTTCGGTCTGCTCGCTGCATTCTCTCTGCGACGCACGGGGAACATCTGGTTTGCGATCGGCATGCACGCGGCCTGGGATTGGGGAGAGACGTATTTCTACTCGGTTCCCGACAGCGGCATCTTGGCGAAAGGGCACCTGCTGAATTCGTCGTTTCATGGACCCGAGTGGCTCACGGGCGGAACGGTGGGACCGGAGGCGAGCGTCTTCGCGTTTGTCGTTCTCGCGCTCTCCGCTGCGGCCATCCATTATCTGTTTCCCGCAAAGCCAAGATCGCGCTGAGCCCCGGTCCGGCGGAATCCTTTTCGGTGGCCGCGGCATCTACCTCGAACTGCGGCGTCCCCTGCCAGGCACGCGACGGCAATCGCACCGGCCTTGGGAGGCGCAGTCGTTTGACACGGGGCGGCCTTATCGCTAAAATCGCAAGATTTGAGTGAGGCTTCGAGCCTCACCATGGGACCTGAACCGATGGATAAGAAGCGGCTCGAATATTACAAAAAGAAGCTGGTCGCGCGGCGCGGGGAATTGTTGGACGCGATTGCTCGCACACAACAGGAAGGGCGCCACGCCGACGAAGATCCCACCGTGGATCTCGCAGACAAGGCCGCCAACTCGTATACGAAGGAATTCCTGTTCGGCCAGACAAATAACGACCGGTTCCTCCTGAAACTCGTGGACGATGCGCTGGCGCGCATCCGCGAAAACACGTTTGGCGAATGCATCTCGTGCCACGAGGAGCTGCAGCAGAAGCGCCTCGAGGCCGTGCCCTGGACCCGTTACTGTATTGCCTGCCAGGAAAAAATGGAGCAGGGGCAGCTATAAGCTCTGGTCGTTTCCTTTTTCAGGTTCTTTCGATTGATGCGCGTCCGGTTCTCGTGGGGGTGTGCGTGTGAATCCTGGGTGAGACGCGCTGGCCTCTTCCCTTGCCGCTCGATTTGGAGTAGGGTCTCGCCTTACCGTCTCGGTTAACAACGCATCCGTGATTTTCAAATCTGTTTTCGACGCGCTCGCATCGGTCGTGTTCCCGGCCCCCTGCCGCATTTGCGGCCAAGCGCTTTTGAACGCCAGCCGAATTCCCGTTTGTGAAGCCTGTCTCCGCGGATTTGAACGGATTTCCGCGCCGATGTGCCCGTGCTGCGGACGTCCATTCGTCTCCGCAGTGGCCGCACAAACCGTGCAGCCGCTCTGCCGGCTGTGCCGTGTGGATTTCTATGCCTTCGAGCGGGCGCGGAGCTTCGCGGTTTACGACGACGCGCTTTCCGAGGCCATCTTGCTGCTGAAATACGAAGAGGTGTCGCGGTTGGGCGACTGGTTTGCGGCCCGCCTCGCAGAAATCGTTACAGAGGCGCCCGACGACTGGCGCCCGGATGTCGTCGTGCCGGTTCCACTCCACCCGGAGCGGCAGCGCGAGCGCGGCTACAATCAGGCCGAATTGATTGCTCGGCCGCTCGCGAAGCGGCTCAATGTGAAACTGGAGCCGCGTCTCCTAGTGCGCACGAGGCCGCGTCCCGCCCAGCTCGTGCTCTCTCGCAGCGAGCACTGGAAGTCCGTGCGTGGCGCCTACGCCACCCGCAAGGGCCTTCAAGTTGACAATTTGCGGGTACTGCTGGTAGATGATGTATTGACGACCGGCGCCACACTCGATGCCTGCGCCCGCGCCCTCCGGAAGGCCGGCGCCGCTGCAGTGCTCGGCCTGACGGTGGCGCGCGTCCGTTCCTGGTCGGTTACGCCAGGGGCGATTACTGATGCAACAAAGGCAGGCAACGGAAGCAAACCAGATCGGCGCCACTCGCATCCATAGAAGACGAGACGATTTGTCTGGCGACGCCGAAGCGACGCAATGGATAACCGTCACAAGATGGCCTTACGCCCCCGGCCCAACATCGGGCTGGGAGCGACGGCGCTCGACTCCGGTTTTCCGAAGCCCCTGAAACCGCTGCCAAGCCGCCTGTCCCTCATGCAGGCGCCGGTTCTGGTGCTGAATGCAACGTTCGAGCCTATCAACATTACGGCCGTCCGCCGCGCTTTGGTCTTGATGCTGAAGGGAGTGGCCCAGGCGGAGGAAACGAACCACGCCGAAGTGCACTCCGCTTCGAAGGCGGTCCCGGTGCCGTCCGTGATCCGGTTGCTTTCCTACCGGCACATCCCGCAACAGAGCCGCGCGCTTTCCCGTAAGAACATCCTGCTCCGCGACCGAAACACTTGTCAGTTCTGCGGCCTCCTCTTTCCCGCGTCCGAGCTGACGCTCGACCATGTGCTGCCGCGCTCCCGAGGCGGCCGGTCGTCCTGGGAGAACCTGGTGGCTTGCTGTTACACATGCAACAACCGGAAAGGCGACCGCACCCCTGAAGAGGCCGGGCTGACGCTGCAGCGCCGCCCGCGGCCTTTCACGCTGCATACGTCGCGCCAATTGATGCGCTTGATGGGGCATCGCGACGAGAAGTGGCGCAAATATCTTTTTTATTGACCGCGGGCAACCCTTCCGCAATTCGCGCGTCTAACTGATCAAACACTTCTAGCACACCCCGGGGAAGCGAGGCTGGTGAATCTGGTCCGCTTCCCTTTTCTTTTTGCTGCCGGGCGCGTCCCGCAATCACGGGCAGCAAAGGGGGCGGCGGTATCCGCACTACTGGCGGAAGAGGACCTTCAGGCCCCGGCGCCAGTTTTCATTCAATCCAACCCGCGTGACGTGAATTTCCGGTGAGAGATACTTCAAGAGTGTTTCCGTTGCGGAATGGAAGCGCAGCCCGGGAGCGACCAGCCAAACGAGCGGCGGCTCCGGATCGACTTCCGTCCCGGCGAAATAGCCGTAGCGCTCGAAATCCCCGTCGCGCTGGTGGCGCCGTACGCGCAGCCAGTAGTCCACCGCTTGCATCGGCATTTGAATATCTTCCGAGGCTTTCAATTCGATCACCACAAGGCGTCCGCGCCGCGTCATGCCGAGCAGATCGAGCACGCCGCGATCGCCCGCGGCCAGCGCCGGTACCTGCGAATAAAGATGGCGCGGATCCAGGTGGGCATCGAGTCTAGTTGGGTCCTGTAGCACCAGCGTTTCGATCCATCGTTCCGGCGCCGCGCGATAGAGCCGGTGGTTCGTTTCGTTGACGAGCGGGCTGCGAAAGCGGTCAAGCTGGCGCATCAAACGATCCAAAGCCGGTTCGGTTGCATTGAAGAGCCTTTCGCGGGAATCTCCCAGCCCAAAGAGAATCCCGTTCCTCGACCATCGCCCAAACTCCAGACCACGGAAACAGAGAGCTACTTCATCCGTTCCAGGCACAAGGCGGAGTCCGATCTCGTTCCCGGCCGGCGGCACATGCAGAGCGAGAGCATGAATCCTCCCGATGGCCTCGCGCGATTCCTGCAGCGCAGATTCCGCTTCGTGGCGAGGCATCAGCCGGCTTTCCAGGTTTCCGGAGTCCGCGGGGTCCGTCTTTTGCATCCAGGCGTCCGGCTCGCGGAATTCGTAGATCTCCGTACGCGCCGCGGAGGAAAGCGCCAGAGAGCGCTGGCAAATGTTCCGGCTCGTGCCCGCGGGAACGAACAGGCGCAGTCCTTCGATCGCCCGTCGCTCGGCATGGCGGCGCATCCAGTCGAGCCACAGAATTCCGAAAGCCAGAATCCCTTCGATCGCGGCGGCATTTTCGTTCGGCGAAACGGCCAGCACCGCCCACGCCCGCGATCCTTCGCGCATGCGCCCGCGCACGTAGAGGCCGGAAAAGGAGTGCTCGAGATCGGGCGCGGCGGTGAGTGATTCGATCGTCGCGTCGGGGAAACGCTCGGTGAGGAAACGGCGAACGCGCACGCGAAACTGCTCGCGGACAATGCGTCCCGCCGGACGCCGCGAATCCATGCGCAGAAACTCGAGCCGGCCCGGTTTCGCTCGGCCGAATCGCTGAACATCAAGCACGATGCGGTCTTCCGATCGTTCGCGGATCCCCAGGACGCGCCGGGTCAAATTGCGCTCGCCGGACCAAAGCCGGACCAGCGGACTCTTGCTCTCGCTGTGCAGCTCGCAACGCAGCCCGGCAAGCTCCGCAAGCCACTCCCCGTCTTCGCGGACTTCGCCGCGCCCGGATGCCGCCATGGCATCCAATGCGCGGCCGAGCTCGGCCCAATCGTTCATAGACAAACCACCACTCGTTTAGAGACAGATACCGCCGCTTATTGCAAAACCAAGCCGGTGACGCGAATAGAAGGATACTGCTGATTCCAATCCGAGGGAATATGTTCGAACGTGATTTGGAATGCGCGCTGCGCGCCGCCCAGCAAAGGACGCGCGGCGGGCCCGATCACTCGTTGCTTTTGGCGCAAAATCACCTGATTGAACGGGTCGTGAAACTCGATCGTGATATCGAGGCCCGCCACCGTCCGCGTTCCGTCGTTCGAGATCGCTCCCGTCACGTACGTGAACTCCTGGTTCAGGAAATTCGTGGCGCGCGACATTTCGATATCCTGAAAGCGAATCTGTTCGGCGTACGCCTGCTCGGCGGGACCGAACGGCAGGTCCTTGGCGGCAGCCGGACCGCGAAGCTGCAGCGACCGGCTGACGAGAATAAAGCCGGCAGCGAGCAGCACCACGACGGCGGCGCCGACAGCCAACAGGATCGCGAGCCGGCTCCTCTCACTCTCGGCGGCTTGGGCCTCGGGCTCCGTCATATTCTCTTTTACCTCAGCGGCCGAACGACAGGCGCAGAATCAACGGCTCGGGAAGACCCGCCCGCGCCATGCGCGTTTGCACGCTCTCGATATCGTACGGGACGCGCCAGAACTCAACCGAGTGGTTTTCGATGTCCGCGATCGCAAACGCCGCGCGCGTGTCGCCGTCGCGGGCTTGTCCGATCGAGCCGGGATTCAGCAGGTAGGTCGTGTCCGCTTCAATGGAAAGAGTAGAGAAGGGCTTGCCCCCCGCAGGCTTGAAATGCAGCGCGTCCACCTGGCTGTCGCGGAGCGCGAAGCCGCCCTGGATGTGCGTGTGGCCGAAGAACACCACGTGGGAGGGCGCGTCAAGCAGGCCTTCCATCGCCTGCGACGGAACGAAGATGTACTCGTCTTCGTCGCGCACGGCGCCGTGAACGATCGAGAAGTCGTCCACTGGGAGCGGGCCCTGTGGAAGCTCTTCCAGATATTTGCAGTTTTCAGGCCGAAGCTGTTGGCGAGTCCAAACGACGGCGCTGCGCGCGATGGGATTGAATTCCTCGCCATCCTCGACGCCGCTGACGGCCTTGTCGTGATTCCCGCGAATGGTGACGGCGCCGAGCGAGCGAACTCGATCGATCACCTCGTTGGGGTCGGGGCCGTACCCTACCAGGTCGCCCAAACACACGGCCTTGACCCACCGCCCCTCGGCGGCTTCGAGAACGGCGTCGAGCGCCGTTAGATTGGCATGAATGTCGCTCAGGATCAGATAGCGCATGGTCCCGCTTTCGCTCGTCGGATCATCATAGACGAACTCGCCGCGGCTTGCACGGGGCATACCCGCCGCGGCGGCGAGAAGCCCCGTCTTGGTGTTCTCTCTCAGCGGATCAGCATGGCGTCGCCATAGCTATAGAAGCGGTAGCCGGAATCGACTGCGTGGCGGTAGGCGCGCAGTATGTTTTCACGACCGGCGAACGCCGCCACCATCGCCAGCAAACTCGACCTGGGCAGATGGAAATTCGTGAGCAGCTGATTGACGATGCGAAACGATTTGCCGGGGTACAGGTAAATCGTTGCTTCCGCTTTCCCGGCGCCGACCGGCTCCGTCCGTCCTCCACGTTTTTCGGCGGCGTCTTCGAGCGCTCTCACGACCGTTGTGCCGATGGCCAGCACGGGACGGTTCTCGCGCTGTGCCCGGGCGATGGCCGCCGCCGTGGATTCCGGGATTTCGTATGTTTCCGCGTGAATCTTGTGGTCCTCGAGCCGCTCGGTGCGAATCGGCTCAAACGTTCCGAGTCCGACCTCGAGAGTGAGTTCGGCAATCTCGAGTCCGCGCTGGCGCAGCCGCGCGACGATTGCGGGCGAAAAATGCAGGCCGGCCGTGGGCGCTGCGACCGCGTTTCCTCGCCGTGCAAACACCGTCTGATAGCGCTCGCGGTCCAGCGGCTCATCGGCGCGCTTGATGTACGGCGGCAGGGGAATATGTCCCAGGCGGCCGAGGGTTTCGTGAAAACCGTTCCTCGACGTGAACCGCAGCACGCGGACACCGAAATCTCCCCGCCCTACCACGCGGGCCTCGAGTTCGCCGTCGCCAAAAACGATGTGCTCGCCGGTGGGAACTTTTCGTCCCGGCCGAACCAGGGCTTCCCACGTGTCCGCAGCCACCTGCCGGACCAGAAGCACCTCGATGGGCGCTTTCAGAAATACACGGCGCGCGGGCTTGCTGCGCCCGGGCTTTTCCGCATGAATCCCGGCGCGGCGTCCGAAGAGGCGCGCGGGCAGCACCCGGGCGTTGTTGACCACGATGAGTTCGTCGCCGCGCAGCAGATCGGGCAGCTCGCGGAACCAGCGGTCTTCACAGTCGCCTGTGGCGCGGTCGAGAAGCAGCATCCGGGAAGCGTCGCGTTCTGCGAGAGGATGTTGCGCGATCCGCTCGGGCGGCAAGTCGTAATCGAATTCGCTTACATTCATCTAGCGCTTTGCGGCCTGCGCGGCGACGCGGTTCACTGCTTCCTGCATCTCGCCGTGGATGCGGCCGTTTGACGCGATCAGCTGCGGACCGCCGGGATGATAGGGGGCGCCGGCAAAATCGGTGACCGCTCCCCCGGCCTCGTGGACGAGCAGCATCCCGGCCGCCGTGTCCCAGGAATTCAAGCCGAACTCCCAGAATCCGTCGAAGCGGCCGCAGGCAACCGAGCACAGATCGAGCGCAGCGGAGCCGTCGCGCCGGACGCCGTGCGAGTGCAGCGTGAATTCCCAGTAGTAGTTGATATTGGCGCTGTTCTTGCGCTGGTGGGTTGGAAAGCCGGTGGCCACGAGGCTGTGCGCCAATTTTTCCACCGGAGAAACATGGATGCGCTTCTGATTGAGATACGCGCCCTCGCCGCGCGCCGCGGTGAACATCTCATTGCTCACCGGATTGAACACCACCCCCGCGATCGGCTCTCCGTGCTCGGTGAGGCCGATCGACACGGCGAAACAAGGGTATCCGTGCGCAAAATTCGTCGTGCCGTCGAGCGGGTCCACATGCCAGCAGTATTTCGCGCCGGCTGCCGCGTCGCCGCTGCCTTCCTCGGCGACGATCGCGTGACCGGGGAATTTCTCCCGGAGGCGCGCGACAACCACGGCCTCGGAGCGCCGGTCGGTCTCCGTGACGAGATCGACTTCCCCCTTGTAGACGATCTCCTTCGGACGGTCGTGGTCCGCGCGCAGGATGGCTCCTGCCTCGCGGGCGATCTCGATGGCGGCTTCAAGGAATCGGCTCATGGGACTTTCGCGATTTCGGGTGGCGCTACGATCAAGATTTCGAGATCCGCGCGGCCCGCCCTGGCGGTTCCGGCGGTCAATTCAAATTTCCGCTCGTGAAATACTCCTTGCGGTAGCGCACGGCATAGCCGCCATTCACTTCCAGATGCACACGACGCAGGCTCGCTGGTGGCGGCACGGGGTGCGGATAATAGCCCAAAAGATATTGCGTGCGCAGCTCGCGATCGATCCGATCGAACATTTGATCGAGCTGGCTCAGTTCATCGAGAATGTACAACGCGCCGCCGGTGCCGTCCGTAATCGTGATCAACGCGTGCTCCCCGGCTGTATTGCGTCCGCTTTCGCTCTTGACCGGCCGGATCACGATCGAATAGAGCAGCGTCCCGGAAGCAATCGCCGCGCGCCGTGCATCTTCGAATTTCGAGACGCTGGTCGTCTCGCCGGCGTCCGTGACCAGCACGATCGCGCGGCGCCGGTCCGACGGGCGGTGCTTCAGCGCGTTCGAGCCCAGCACGATCGCGTCGTACATCGAGGTGCCCGTTCCCGGCGCGATGTGCCGCGCGGCAGCCTGGAGCCTCGGCACGTTGTCCGAAAAGTCGGAGAGCTGCGTCACCGAGTCCGAAAATTCGAACAAGCCCAGTGTATCGCCCGGGCGCACCACCTGCCGAATGAAATGCGCCGCCGCTTCGGTCTCGAACTTCAGGTCCTTGACCGTGCTCATGCTGGAATCGACCATCAAGGCGAGATCGAGCGGCCGGTTCGTTTCGGCCTCGAAGCGCTCGATCTTTTGCGACACGCCCTCTTCGGAAAGTTGGAAGGCTTCCCGAGGAAGATCCAGCACGGGCCGGCCGCTTGCATCGGTGACGCTGGCCAGGATGCTGACCAGGTCGGTCTGCACACGGATTTCGCTGCCGCGCGCTTGCTGCCGCGCGCCCGGGGCAGCCGCCAGCCGCACGCCGCCTAGAATCGTCCCGCTGAGGAGGACGCTCAGCGCTGCCAGGGATCTCTTCATTTACGAACTGGATTCCTTGGGGCCGGAAATGGCTTTCTCGGAGGGCAGCTCGCCTTCGGCCCAGACCGCGCCGCCGACAAAATATTCCTTTTTCCAGATGGGCACGGAGCGCTTCAGCGTGTCGATGGCGTAGCGGCAGGCGTCGAATGCCGCGCCGCGATGAGGCGAGCTGACGGCGATCAGGACGCTGGTCTCGCCGATCTCGAGCCGGCCCAGGCGATGGACGATGGCGAGCCGATGAATGGGAAACTTGGCACGAATCTCGGCGCCGATTTCGCGCATTTTCGCGTAGGCCATCGGCTCGTAGGCTTCGTATTCGAGATAGAGCGTGCGCTGGCCCTTGAAGCTATTGCGCACAAAACCGTCGAAGACGACGGCCGCGCCGTCCTCCGGCGCTTTCAGCCCTTCCACAATCTGGCGCGACCGGATCGGCTCGCGCACGAGCTGAAAGATGTCTTCTTCGACGGCGGCTTGCTGGCCGCCGCTGACGGGCGGAAGGAAAGCGACTTCGTCTCCGTTCGCGAGCGGCGCGCGCCACGCGGCGTATTCCTGATTCACCGATGCCGCGATCGACGAACGGAACGCGGCGAGTTTCGGAAATCGGCGGCTGTAGCGCTCGAAGAGATCCTCGACGCGAGCGCCCTCGGAGAGTTCGGCATCCTCCTGCGCCACGCCGATAATCTCCTTGAGCTGCCCGAAAAAGAGGACGCGCACTCGCATGGAAACCATTCTATCGCGCGCCGCCGGGAACGAGAAGCGCCGGGCGCTCGGGGGCAGCCTTGGAACGGGAAGCCACCTCCTGGGCGAGCCGAGCTACGCTGTCGAGGCGCGCAGCAGCTCTCAGCAAGGCGCTGGCGAGCGAATCGGCTTCCAAGCGCAGCGTGGCCGGATCATTGCGGTCGAGCGACTCGCTCAAGCCGGGCAACACTTCGGCGGCGTAGCCCGCATAGCTGCCGGGGGCATAGATCGTGTGCTTGAACCAAGGGCGACCGGCAAGGCCCTCGGGCGCGAGGAGAGCCTGGTCGACGCCGGCGAGCTCCCGATTGATTCGATCGGTGGCTTCGGGATCGAGCGGTTCCGTGGAGACGGCTCGAAGCGCGCGCGAGGCGCGCGATGCCGAGACTGATAAATGCGCCGCGGCGTCGAGCACGGGCTCGAGGCGGTCTTCATCCCCCGGGCGGGCGTCGTGTGTGATCAGGTCAGTGGCGCTGTGCTCGATCTCCGACGCGTAGGCCGGATAGTCGAACGGCAGTACGTCCGCTTCATCGAGGCGCAGCGCAAGAGTCCCCAGAACACCGGCCAGCGCCACGTGGTACTCAAAGGTAGGATCGCCGAAATGCTTCATCCAGTAGAAGTCGTCGTAGATCGAGTGGTACACGCCGTAGTCACCGCTAAACGCGATGTCCACCGAAGGAATTCCGGCGTAGTCGAAGAACGGACAGAAGTCCGATCCCGCTCCGAGCGCGCCAACCGGAACCTTGCCGGAGATTTCCGCTTGAGGCGCCTGCCGGGCCGTGCCGGACAATTCTTCTCGCATGCTGATTGTATGCTCGCGCCAGGCGTCGTAGACGCGAAGGCCGGTATTCGGGTCCGAAACCTCGCGCGTAGCGTCGCGCACCAGCTCTTTGAGCGAAGGCGTGGTTGACGCAGTGAAGTTGGGGCCGCTCACGCCGACGTCCGTGTTGATGTACACGACCGCTTTGGCCTGCAGCTCGGCGCGATGCTGCTCCACCCACGCGGTCGAGCCGAGGAGGCCGGGTTCCTCGCCGTCCCACGCGCAGATCACGATGGTGCGGCGCGGTTTCCAGCCGGCGCGAACCATCTCGCCGAGGGCGCGCCCGGTTTCGAGCATCGCCGCGGTTCCGCTGCCGGGATCGGCGGCGCCGAAAACCCAGGCATCGTGGTGATTGCCGAGCACCACCCATTCATCATCGAGAGTGCCGTGAAGCTTGGCGATCACGTTGTAGAGAGGGCGTTGCGCGTAATCCATCACGAGCTTCATGTGGACTTGCGCCTTGCCCGGCCCGACGTGATAGGTGAACGGAAGAGCGCCCTGCCAGCCCCGGGGAACGTGGCGTCCCCCGAGACGCGAGAGAATGACGACGGCATCCCGGGCGCTGATGGGCATCGTGGGAATGCGCGGCAGAGCCGGGGCATCGGCGGGCGCAAGACGCTTGGCATCGGGTGTCGATGCGACGCCGGGAGTGAGCGGATCGCCCGGATAGATCTGCGTATAAACAATGGAGCCGCGCTGGATGCCGCTCATCGGCCGCCACGGGCCGCGCGGGTAGGGATCGCCGGCGGCGTAGCCGTCGTCCTGCGGATCGGAATAGAGGATCAGTCCGGCGGCCCTGTGTTCCTCGGCGAGCTTGGCCTTGATGCCGCGATAGCCTTTCCCATAGCGCGCGATGGCGATCTTGCCTTCGATGTTTACGCCCAGGCGCGCGAGCTCGCGGTAATCTTCCGGCATGCCGTAGTTCACGTAGACCACGGGAGCCGTGACTTCTCCGGAGGGCGAGTAGGCGTTGAATCCGGCGACGGCGCGCGTGTCGAACGTGGCTTTATCGCCGTCGATCGGCGGCTCGGGAGAAGCGAG
>DATLWP010000170.1:0-4262 GCA_035576265.1 Candidatus Polarisedimenticolia bacterium | reverse complement strand
CAGTCCGCGCGAAAAATCAAATTCTAGCAGGAGTGGCCGGCGGAAGAAGCGGCCTTTTTCTTGGGTTTTTTTCTGAGCCTTGTGCGGGCGCCGGCCCGGTTCAAATGCGGCATGTTCCCGGCCGATCTCGCCGGGGAACCGCGGTCCCTATGGCATAATAAAGCTTCCCGAAGAGGCACACCGAGGCTCGGCTTGCCCTTCGCTGCAAAATTCGTGACCAGGCGAAAGAAAATCCGCAGAAGGTTGCTCGCCGCGCACCGCAAGCTGCGGGAGGCGCGCATGCTCGTGAAGGGGATCGCTTCGACGCGCCATCCTCTGCTCGTGCACATCATTCCCATGCGCCGCTGCAACCTCGCCTGCACGTATTGCAACGAGTTCGACGACGTCTCGAAGCCGGTGCCGCTCGAGGAGATGTTCCGGCGCATCGACCGGATGGGCGCGATGGGCGCATCGGTGATCACGATCAGCGGCGGCGAGCCGCTGCTGCATCCCGATCTGGACGCCATCATCACGCGCATCCGCAAGAACGGCATGATCGCGGGCCTGATCACCAACGGCTACTTGCTCGTGGCCGAGCGCATCGAGCGGCTGAACCGCGCGGGGCTCGAATACCTGCAGATCAGCATCGACAACGTGCAGCCGGACGACGTCTCGAAGAAGAGTCTTAAGGTGCTCGACCAGAAACTGGTCCTGCTGGCCGAGCATGCGGAGTTCCACGTCAACATCAATTCGGTGCTCGGCAGCGGCGTGCGCAACCCGGAAGACGCGCTCACCGTGGCGCACAGGGCCTTGCAGCTCGGCTTCACCTCGACGGTCGGCATTCTTCACGACGGCAACGGGCAGCTCCAGCCTCTCGGCGCGCGCGAGCGCGAAATTTTCGAGGAGATCATGTCGCTCGGAAAGCGATCGTTTACGCGGGTGAACCGATTTCAGCACAATATCGCCGCCGGACGCGAGAATGATTGGCGCTGCCGCGCGGGCTCGCGCTACCTGTACGTTTGCGAGGACGGCCTGGTGCACTACTGCTCGCAGCAGCGCGGCTACCCGGGCATTCCGCTCGGCGAATACACGCTCGAGCAGCGTCGCCGCGAATTCCTCACGAAAAAAGGCTGCGCGCCGCGCTGCACCGTCTCCTGCGTGCACCAGATCTCCGCCGTGGATGGCTGGCGCGCCCCGCAGACGCTCGAACCCAGCCCGCCGGCTGCCGCAAACTCACTCGTCCAGGTAACCGGCCCGGCAGCGCGCGACTGAAGGGGCACTGCGCCACTGGCGTTTCGCGCGATGTTGCAAACGTGCGGAAATTGCCGCTTACTGCGGCGGTTGTTGGGCGGCCGGCGGACGCGATTGAGGCGGTAACACAAGGCGCAGGAACGGCGGTGCAATCAGCGTAGTGACCAGGCTCATGAGCACGACGGCCGTGTAAACTTGGTCTGAGATCGCATGCAACCTTAGCCCGGCGGCGGCGACGATCAAGCCAACTTCTCCCCGAGGAATCATCCCGACGCCGACGCGCAGAGCGTCCTTGAAACCGAGCGACGCAGCTCCCAGCCCGCACCCGAGCAGCTTGCTGATCACGGCGAGGATGCAGATCACCGTCAGCATAGCGGGCATGCCGGGCAGGGCGAACGTCCGCAGATTCACCTCGGCGCCCAAGACGACGAAAAAGAATGGCCCGAGAAATTCATAGATCGGATGGATGGTTTGCTCGAGGCCCCATTCCTCGCGATGGTCGGCAAGCGCCAGCCCGGCCAGAAAAGCGCCGATGATCGCGGCCATGCCGACGTAGACGGAGGCGAGCGACAAGCCGAGGCAAAGTGTCACTGAGAGAATGAACGCGGAGTTCGACGCGCGGAGTCTTCTCATCGTGGGAGTCAATCGCCCCACGAGCCGCGATCCGAGAAAGATCATGAAGAGAGAAAAGCCGATCGCTTCGGCGGCCACGATACCCAGTTCCACCAGATTGACGCTTCCCTTGGAAAGGCTGGTGACCACGGCGAGCACGATCATGCCCAGAATGTCGTCGACAACGGCGGCGGCCAGAATCACCCGCGCCGCCCGAGTGGAAAGGACCTTGGCGTCCTTCAACACTCGCGCCGTGATTCCCACGCTGGTGGCGACCATGGCTGCGGCGAGGAACATGGCGTTCACCAGGTCGTGATCCACCGCTTGCATGTAGGCGAATCCGAACGCGAAGGGAATCGCGAGGCCCAGGAGAGCGACAGAGAAGGCGGTCCGGCCGACGCGCAAAAGATCGCCGGGTTTGGATTCGAAGCCGATGGTGAAGAGCAGAAAGATTGCGCCGATCTCCGCCAGACCTTGCGTGGCCTCATTCGGATGAATGAATCCGAAGACGGAGGGGCCGAGCAGGACTCCGGCCAGGATCTCGCCGACTACGGCGGGCTGCCTCAAGCGGTCGAAAAGTGTCCCGAAGAGCTTCGCTCCCGCGAATATCAGGAGCATGTCGAGGAGAAGTTTTTGTGCGTTCCCCATGAGGAATAGCGGACGCCAGCGCTGCAAGTGCCGCCAGGTTCTGCGGGCCGATCTCGGCGCTCTGCGTTAATTCGAGGCGATCTTTCTTGCGCGACGCCTCGCACATGTTTTCGCCGATCGCGCGTGCGGCCCGGGCCGACGATATTGTACACGTCTTCGCTTGCATGCGGGCCGGTTTCGGGCGGCTTGACGGCGCGTTTTCGGTTTCTTGTTCGCGAGCCAACGCGCGGGGTCCTGGCTCATCCATTCGGCTGAGGTCAGTTCGATTCCGCCTTCCCTGACCGAGAAAAGCCTTATCATTTACCGGCCGATCCGAGGGCCATCAACCATGCTCAAGCGCCTGTTTCCGCTCTACGTCGCAGACGAAGTCCGGCCGATGCTGCAGCTGGCCGCGCCGCTCGTCCTCGCCGAAGTGGGCTGGATGAGCATGATCGTCGTGGACACGATCATGGTGGGGCGCCAGTCGAACAGCGCCGTGGCGATCGCGGCCGTCGGCCTGGCCAGCAATCTCTACTACGCAATCGCGATCTTCGGCGCGGGCCTGATGCTGGGCCTCGATACGTTGGTCTCGCACTCCTATGGGGCAGGCGATCTCGAGGACGCACATCGTTCGCTCGTCAACGGAAACTATCTGAGTGTGGCGATGGCCCCTTTGCTGATGGGGTTGATCCGACTGTGGGAGCCGATCCTGCATTCGCTGCGAATCCCACAAACCGTGATGGAGCAGGCGATTCCGTACTTGCGCGCGGTTAACTGGAGCACGCTTCCGCTGCTGTTCTTCTTTGTTTTTCGCCGCTATCTCCAGGGCATCAACTTGGTGAAGCCGGTGATGTTCTCGATCGTTTCGGCCAATTTGGTCAACTGGGCGGGCAACTGGGCCTTGATCTACGGCCACTTCGGGTTTCACGCGATGGGCACGGTCGGTTCGGGCTGGGCTACGTGCGTGTCGCGAGTCTACATGGCCGCCGTGCTGGCCGTTTATTGCGTCTACTACGATCTGCGCTACAAGACAGGCCTTCTCAACGCCGGCCGCCTGCCGCATTTGCCGCGTGTCCGGCAGCTGGTTCGCCTGGGGTTTCCGGCGGCGATGCAGTTGGGGCTCGAGGTGGGCGTCTTCGCAACCGCGACCGCGCTCATCGCGCGGCTGGGAGCCATTCCGCTAGCGAGCCATCAAATTGCATTGAACACGGTCAGTTTCACGTACATGGTGCCTCTGGGGATCAGCTCCGCGGCCGCCGTGCGAGTGGGGCAGGCGTTCGGACGCCGCGACCCGCAGGGAGCGAGCGGCGCCGGCTGGACGGGCCTCGCGTTGGGAACAGCATTCATGGCCTGTACGGCCATTGGGTTCTGGATCGTGCCTGCATCCATCGTGCGAATCTACACGTCCGATCCTCTTGTGATCCGTTCCGCAAGCGCGCTGCTATTCGTCGCGGCCTTCTTTCAGCTCTTCGATGGTTTGCAAACCGTTGCCACCGGAGCGCTGCGCGGCGCGGGCGATACGCGCACGCCGATGATCTGCTCGGTATCCTTCTACTGGCTCGGCGGGTTGCCGGTGGGGGCATATTTGTGCTTCCGCCTCGGCTGGGGCGCGGCGGGATTGTGGACCGGCCTGTGCTTGGCGCTGATCCTTATCGGCAGCACGCTGCTTTACGTTTGGCGCCGCCGCGAGCGGTCTTTTGCCGGGGGCACGATGGGGCGCGCGTCTTGAGCCATCGGAAGCGCCAATGATATTCTGGCGCGGGGAGATTGCGCCGTTGCTGCGCGCCCTACGC
>DATLWP010000169.1:0-6508 GCA_035576265.1 Candidatus Polarisedimenticolia bacterium | reverse complement strand
GTTCTTCGCAGGGAACGCCTGCGTGATTGCTCCGTCCTGCCCCGCCAGAATTCCGCAGCATTCCCAATGCGGCTGGCGGCGGGCATGCTCCAGGAGTTGCCCGTATACTTTGCGGCGACTTCGGACGGCTCGCTTCATTCCCGGAGTATATAACGAGGCGAATTCGTGAATCGAGTGACGGACACGGAGGGGCTACCCGACGTAAGTCCTGATAAACGGTGCCGGCTCAGACGGTCGATTCAACACCCTCAACTCAATTCACACGACAACACTTCTTGTCAGAGCCCCGATCTTTTAGGCTTCGCTCACATGGCGGGCGAGCGTCAGGTTTTCGGCTTCGTAAACGGACTTTCGGGTTTTGTAGTCTCGTTTTTATCGACAGCGAAACGATCGAACTGCATGACTTGTTTATCGAGCCGAGCCAGATAGGGAAGGGCTACGGCAAGCGGTTATGGCACCATGCCTTGAATATCGGCCGCCAATTGGGCTTCCGCACACTTGTGCTGACCGCCGATCCAAATGCGGAGTCATTCTATGCGCACCAGGGCGCGGTCCGCATCGGTGAGAAAACGTCTTCGGTTCGACCGGAACGGAAACTTCCAATCATGGAATATTGCCTCAAGGAATGAGGCCCGAGTGGCGCGCTTACCGGCAAACGGCTCCCAGCACGACGAGACGTCCTGTCAGCCGACGAATCGGGAGTTGGCCATGGTGGGCGGCATCATTTCTGGGAAGCTGTCGAGACCGCCGGTGACGCCGCTCCACGTGAGGCATCCGAATCCCACTGCCAAAGTTGCGAGATAGAGCGGTAGGGGCAGGTAATCCGCTCGCTGTCCATTGCGCTCGTCTGCTTGTTGGCCATCATCTAAAGAAGAGGCGATGGCATCTCGCGTCTGCACTGCCTCGCAATCTCGCGGTGGTGTTCGAGGCGGCTCGCACGCGCTGAGATTCGACCGCTGCTGCTTCCATCGATGGCGGCGTCTGCTGATGAATGGGCGGCAGAACACTCTTCCCCGGCTCGACATTTTCGTCATCAAGCGTTTACTCAGGTCGAGGAGCCGACATCGTTTTCCAGTCATCGCTACGCTGCACAAACCGGACATGCTCACTTTGCACCGCGACGCTGTCAATTTAGAACTTGACACCGATCGAACCGGGTGATATTTCAACCGGCACGCTGGGGGGTGCATCGGCGGGGAGATGCAACGGTTTCACCACAGGGGGCTAGGTTTATTGCGGCATACCTGCTACTGCTTCCTCCTCACACTTTTATGCACGGGCAGTCGTTCTAATCCAGCAACACCCTGGAGGGGAGCATCATGAAGCGGATCTCGGCTTATTTTGTCGTACTGAGTGTGTTGTGTTTGGCATCTTCCGCTGGACTTTTTGCGCAGGCCACATCGCAGATCTCCGGAACAGTCAAGGACACGACTGGATCGGTGATTGCAGGGGCCGAGATTACCGTCACGCAAACCGCTACCGGAGTCAGTCGTAGCGCGACGTCGGATGCGAGCGGCGTATATGTGTTGCCGAGCCTGCCGCTCGGTCCGTACCGGATGGAGGTCAAGAAGGAAGGCTTCACCACGTACGTTCAGTCGGGCATCGTTTTGCAAGTCGCCTCGGCTCCGACGATCGATCCCGTGCTGCAGGTGGGCGCCGTTACCCAAACCGTTCAGGTGGAAGCTTCGACGGTGACGGTCGATACCTCCACCACGGGCGTGGGCCAGTTGGTCAATTCGCAGTCCGTCGTGGAGCTGCCGCTCAACGGACGCCAGATCACCCAGCTCATCACGCTAGCCGGCGCATCCAACACCGTGCAGGCCGGTTTTGGCCAGACGCCGACCGTGGGAAATCTGGAGTCCAGCAAGAACTACCCGAACGAGGCGCTGGTAAGCATCGGGGGCGGAATGCTTAATGGAACTACTTACCTGCTGGACGGCGGATCGCATAACGATCCGTTCAACAACCTCAACATGCCTTTGCCCTTCCCCGACGCGGTGCAGGAATTCAAGGTGGAAACGAGCGCGCTGTCGGCCGAGTACGGACAGCACTCCGCGGGAGCGATCAACGTCGTCAGCAAGTCCGGCACCAACCAGTTTCATGGCGACGCCTTCGAATTCGTTCGCAACGCGTATTTCAACGCGAACGACTACTTCGCGAAGCAGAGCGACAACCTGAAGCGCAATCAGTTCGGCGGCACGATAGGAGGGCCGATCAAGAAGGACAAGGTGTTCTTTTTCCTGGGCTACCAGGGCACGCTGATTCGATCGCAGCCCGCGGCCATCAAGGCCGTTCTGCCCACCGCAGCGGAGCTTGCTGGCGACTTCACGGCCTATGAAGCGCAGTGCTTCACACAGCCCCAGACCCTGGGGGCTCCTTATGTGGGCAACGTGCTCGCTCCAAGCTCGGTCAGTCAACAGGCTATCAACTTCGCGAGCTACTTCCCGGTAGGCCCCGGGCCCTGCGGCGACGTTACCTACACGATCAGCCAGAATCAAAACGAGCACATGGGGTTGGCGAAAGTCGATTACCATATCACCTCCAAGCAATCCCTCTTCGCCCGCTATTACGGGACTCACAGTCTGCAACCCTCCAGCTTTCTTCCGTCGCAAGGCGAGCTATCGGTTGTGAATGCGGGTACCGACGACACGGTGAGTTCGCTCGTGCTGGGTCACACTTATTTGATCAGCACCGCCATGCTGAACACATTCCATTTCACCTATAACCGAGTCGGCATCACGAAGTTTCAGGTGCCGATTGTCAGCCCCAGCGACATCGGAGTCGCGGGCATGTACGAACCTCTGCCCCACTACTCCAACATCAACATCACTGGCGACTTCCAGAGCGCCGGCGGATTCGCTACCCCTGGTCTCGTCAACACCTATACATGGGGGGTAAAAGACGACTTCAGCCTGATCAAGGGTCCCCATCAGTTGCAGTTCGGTTTCAGCTTTCTTCGACCCAGACAAACTTCTACGTTTTGCGTCTATTGCAACGGGCTATTTACCTTCGACGGCACGAGAACTGGCAGCGCCATGGCGGATTTTATGGCCGGGCTGCCCGCAAATATCATCCAGATCAACATCTCGCACGACAACGAGAAATGGAGGTCGCTGGGGCTGTACGTGCAGGATAGCTGGAAGGTCAATCCGCGTCTGACGTTGAACTACGGCCTCCGCTGGGAGCCTTATCTCGCCGGCAGCATCGATAACAACTACGTCTCTCATTTCGACATGCAAAACTTTCTTATGGGCACTCATTCGACGATTTGGCCGAATGCGCCCGCGGGAGTTCTGTATCCGGGCGATCCGGGCTTCAACACCGGCGGGAGGCCAAACCACACGACCTGGGACAATTGGGCGCCGCGCATTGGCTTGTCGTGGGATCCCACAGGCCACGGCAACACGGTCATTAAAGCGTCTTGGGGCATGCTCTTCGATATGCCCCACACGCTTTTCTACTACAACTACGCGACGGAACCGCTATGGGGTTCCTCCGTCTTTCTATTCCATCCCTCGTTCGCGGATCCCTGGGCGAGTTATCCTGGCGGGGTAAACATATTCCCGACTGTTCAGAATGCCAGCACTCCTTACCCAACGAATGGTTATTACGAGTCGGTTCCACTGCGCGTCCATAACACATACGTGCAACAGTGGAACTTGGCGATTCAGAAGCAGATTGGTTCAAGCTGGCTCTTCAAGGCGAGCTACTTGGGCAACAGTACGATACACCTTTGGGTAGACAGAGAGGGGAATCCCTCCGTCTATCTAACGAACGGCCAGTTCGGAATACCTATCAATCCCACTACCGGCGCCTGCACCCTCTACATTGGAGCAACTCCGAGAACTTACACTCCGTGCAACTCGACCTCGAGCACGGCTGCGCGGCGTTTGCTCACCTTGGTGGATCCGTTAAGAGGGACCGCAGGGGCTCAAGGGCCATACTATGCACAGCTCGAACTCTTAGACGATGGCGGGACGGCCAGCTACAACGCGCTGATCCTTTCGGCGGAGCACCGCCTCACGCAGCACTTCTCGATGCTGGCGAACTACACCTGGTCGCACTGCATCGGCGATCTGCAGACTACCGAGCTTTCCGCCCCGATTACCAACGATCCCAATAATCGCCGGTACGACCGCGGAAACTGCTCGTATGTGGACGTTCACCATAACTTCAACCTTTCCGGCGTTCTTCAGTCGCCGCATTTTTCCTCGCAAACGCTTCAGTGGATCGCCGGCAACTGGCAGCTCGCGCCGATCCTGGGGATACACTCGGGCAGCTACTTTAACGTGACCACCGGGAAGGACAACGCGCTGGTCGGACTTGCCAGAACTGCTATCGGGCAACGGCCGAATCTGGTGGGCTCAGACCCTTACTGCCACCCCAAGACCGTCACTTGCTGGATGAGCAGAAGTGCATTCGATTATCCTGCGGATGGTACTTTCGGAAATCTACCAATGAACCATCTGGAAGGTCCGGGCTTTATCAATCTGGACCTTTCGGTATCGCGCCGGTTCCCAGTCAAGGAAAATCAGGCCCTGGAGATCCGGTTCGAATTCTTCAACGTTGCGAATCATCCGAATTTCCTGAATCCTGGCACCTCCAATCTCGCGGGAGGAACCGACAACACCAGTATGGCCGCGAGCACGTTCGGACAGGTTCAAGGCGACGTTGCTCCCAGAATCATGCAGTTCGCGCTCAAGTATTTCTTCTGAGTGTCGGTTCAAGAGGCCCCAAGGAGCGTGGCGCAAAGCCACGCTCCGCTCGGGCCTTTCCATGCAGCTCGAACAAACACGGCTTCTCTGCTTTGTGTCGAGCAATCGGGCGGCGCAAGCACGTCCCCGGATGAAGAGGCCTCCGGGCGTCACCGCGCTCTCGCCAGGACCTATTTCTTGCGTTTAGCGCGGGGCGCTTCACACGCAAAATTCGCGGCATCCTTGGTGTCGCCCGTTCCCTTGTAACGGGCCACCTGCGGATAGGGACACAGCGGATGGGTCATCGCGACGCCTTTCGCAGGACTATTGTCGACAAATCCGGTGGCGATGATGCGATCCGGCGCGACGCCTTTTTCGACCCACCGATCGAGGGCCAGCACGACATCATGATCGGCGTCTTGCTGCGGCGGTTCCAGTCCGCCGGCATTGCCGAAGATGGTCGCTCCGGGACCGCCCGCGCAATGAGACATCGTAGGCACCATGAACAGCCGGTAGAAACTTTTCGTATTGCCCATGGCCTTCTGCACGCTTCGAAAATAATCGACGCTGCCCTGCGGCGGAATCGCGGCGTCACCCCAGCCGTGATACTGAATCAGCTTGCCGCCGCTAGCCTTGAACGCGCGAAGATTCGGGTTATCCGAATTCAGGAGCGCGCCGAACTTGCGGTCTGCCTGCTCGATATCTCTTTCGAGATTCAATGACTGAACGTCCCACTTTGGATCTTCGAACACGAGATCGCGGAAAAAGAAAACTGCGAACAGCTTGCCAATCCCGAGTTGGGGCGCGCTCCTTCCCGTAATCCATACCGGCCAATTCGCCGGAAACGCCTCCACGCCCGGCGAGAAGCCCGGGCCAATGACCGCTCCCGTTCGCGAATTCTTCATCGGACCATAAATCTTTTCCGCAGCCTGCACTTGAGCCGCGGTCAAACAGTTCGATGGGTCGCCGCCTTTGCACTCAACCACGGCCGGATGGAAGCGGCACAGTTCGGGATTTTCGATAAAACCGTCTTTCGCGCCGTCCATCGCATCGCACGCGGCGATCGCGGCATTTTGCAGCACCGGCAATTTCACCGGCGGAATGTAGCTGGCCGGGGTTTCCAAGAGCGCAAGGGCATCCCACGCTCCGCGAAGCTGCAGAGCGTCCCAGTGAATCGCGGGCGCGCCCGCGACGATTCCCTCGAAATCTTTCGGATATCGTTGCGCCTCGGTCAGCCCTTCGCGGCCGCCCTCCGAGCATCCTACGAAATAATTGCGTCGCGCATCCTTGCCGTAAAACGCGCGCAGAATGGCTTTGGCTTGCACCGATGTTTCGTGCACGGCCCGGTAGCCGAAATCGGCCACTCTCTCCGGATGCCCGATCGCCCAAGTCTGATCGGGCCCGCTGACGTGTCCGTCGTCTGTGGCCGCCGCGGCGTATCCATGCAGCAGCGGCTCTGCCATCGCCGAGAGCGGAATCATGCCCGCAAATCCGCCGTTGCCCACCTGCTCGAATTTTCCGTTCCAGCCGGACGCGGGAAGCCAAACCTCGAAATGAATTTCGGAGTCGCTGGTCGGTTTCGCGATGCCAGCCACGCGGCAGAACGCCGGCAGTTCTTTCGTGGGCGCCGCCAGGCCGGGTGCAGCGGGCGGTTTGTAGCTCCCTGCTGCCACGGACGCGGCCGAGGTGATCGTGGCGCGCGTCAGCGTGAGCTTGGCGAGACCTTCGCAAGATGTTTGGCCGGATGTCGTGACGGGAAGAAACGCCGCGACGATCAGCGCAAGGCAGATGCACAGCGGGATTCGACGGTTCAC
>DATLWP010000168.1:0-9140 GCA_035576265.1 Candidatus Polarisedimenticolia bacterium | reverse complement strand
AGCAGGATGCAAATCGTGGTCAGCACGGCTTCCGACTGCGGGTTCCGCATTAGATCCTGGAAGATCGTTCCGAAGTCCACGGATTGGAACGTGGCGAATACGAGCAGGATGCCCACGGTGAAGCCGAAATCGCCGATGCGCGTGGTGATGAACGCCTTCTTGCCCGCATCGGCGGCGGACTTCTTCAGAAACCAGAAGCCGATCAGCAAGTAGCTGCACAGGCCCACGCCCTCCCAGCCGACGAACATCACGATGAGGTTCGCCGCGAGCACAAGCGTCAGCATGAAGAACATGAACAGATTGAGGTAGGAGAAGTAGCGGTAGTAGCCGCCCTCGTGGGCCATGTAGCCGGTTGAATAGATGTGGATCAACATGCCGACAAACGAGACCGTCAGCAGCATGACGACCGTGAGCTGGTCCACCTGCAGCGAGAAATTGACGCGGAACGGCCCGGCGACCATCCACGTGAAGTAGCTTTTCACGTAGGGAATCTGGCCGGCGGCGAGATGGGAAAATTCACGGACCGTCTCGGCGACCGCGAGGAAAGCGAGCGAAACCGAGCCGACCGCCACGGCATTAACCGCAGACTTCGACCAGCGCTTGCCGAGCAGGCCGTTGATCGCGGCGCCCGCCAGCGGGAGCGCGAGAATGATCCAGAGATGGTTGAGTAGCAGCATCAGAATTTGAGCAGATTAATCCGTTCGACGTTGAGTGTCTGACGGTTGTGCATGATCGTGATAATGATCGCGAGGCCCACCGCCGCTTCGGCCGCCGCAACGACGATCACGAAGAAGACGAACACGAGACCGTCGAGCTGGCCGTGCGCCCGCGCGAAGGCCACAAACGCCAGATTCACGGCGTTGAGCATCAGCTCGATGGCCATGAAGATCGTGATGATGTTGCGCTTGAATACGAACGCCACGACGCCCAAGCCAAACAGAATGGCGCTCAGCACCAGGTAATAGGAGACGGGAACGACGCTCATTCGTTTTTCCTCGCCAGGACCAGTGCACCCAGAATCGCGATTAGAATCAGAATCGAAGTCGCTTCGAACGGGAAGAGATACTCCCGGAAAAGCTGCGTCGAGAGGCCGCGGGTCGAAATCGCCTGGGTGGCCGCGCCGGGGCCACTCGCGATCACGGCGCCAGCCGGCGCGCGCCAGAGCCAGTGGGCCATGAGCAGCAACAGGAAGAATGCGAACGGCAGCCCTGCGTATTTCGCGAACTTGCTGAAGTCCGTGCGCTCCTCGACACCCGCGTTGAGCAGCATGATCACAAAGACAAACAGCACCATGATCGCGCCGGCGTAGACGATGATCTGCACGGCGGCGACAAATTCCGCGCCCAGAAGCACGTAGAGAACCGCCAGCGACATCATGACCAGGACGAGCGCGAGCGCGCTGTGAATCGGTTCGCGCGCCAGAATCAGAAGCACTGCTCCCAGCACCGCGAGCGCGGCGCACGCAAAGAACATGATCACTGGAACGCTCATCCGTGCCTCACGACGATCCAGAGGGCTGTAAAGACCAAGTTCGCGAGCGACACCGGCAACAGGAGCTTCCAGCCGAACGACATCAGCTGATCGTAGCGAAAGCGCGGCAGCGTGCCGCGGGTCCAGACATAGAAAAATAGGAAGGCCAAGACTTTGGTCACGAACCAGAACGGTCCCTGAATCACGAGAGCCACGGCGGGATGCAGGCAAACCGCTCCAATGCCGAGCGCGAGCAGGGTCACGACGGCAAGCTGGAGGCGATGGAGGCGGCGCATGTTGGTGACCGTGTCGTAAGCAAGATACGCGCCCGCCGCCAGCAGACCTGCACCGGGGAGATAAAGCTGCCACTTCCAGCTATCCGGGAAAGGCGATAGCCAGCCACCGAAGAAGAGAATCGTGGCGAGGCAGGAAACCGTGATCATGTTCGCGTATTCCGCCATGAAGAACATGGCGAATTTGAAGGCCGAGTACTCGGTGTGGAATCCAGCGACGAGTTCGGTCTCAGCTTCCGGCAAATCGAACGGAACGCGGTTCGTCTCCGCGAATGCGGCAGTGAGATAGCAGAGAAAACCGACGATCTGCGGGACAACATTCCATCTTGGTATGAATGGCAGGTAACGCCAGTAACCGCGCTGGCTTTCGATGATTCCATTGAAATTGAGTGTCCCCGCCAGCAGCAGCACGCCCACGACGGAAATCGTGATAGCGACTTCGTAGCTGATCATCTGCGCGGAGCTGCGCAGACCACCCAGCAGCGGATACTTGCTGTTCGAGGCCCATCCAGCGAGCGCGACACCGTAAACACCCATGGACGTGATCGCAAACAGGAACAAGAGGCCGATGTCCAGGTTCGAGACCATTAAAGCAGGCTGGCCGAAAATCGTGACGCTGGGCGGGCCGAAGGGAATTAGCGCAATCGCCGTCAGTGCCAGCGCGAAGGCAAGGAACGGCGCCAGCAGGTAAACGAAGCGATCCGCCATCGGGGGCGTGACGTCCTCTTTGAAAAGAAACTTGATGCCGTCGGCGAGCGGCTGGAGCAACCCGTGCGCGCCGACGTAGTACGGACCCCAGCGCGACTGGATGTGCGCAACGACCTTGCGTTCAAACCAGGTGAGATACGCCAACGCCGTCATCACAATGAACAGCAGGACGACGATCTTGACTAGCGATGCCACCAGGACTGGATGGTGGGAGATGAACTCCACGGCGCCTCTTTAGCCTCGTTGGTTGAAGTGAGCTTGGAACAGTAGCGTCCCAGCGTGCCGCTCGTAAACAAATAATCGTGTGAAGAAAAGACCGCGCCCGCAGGCGCTTCATAATTCGGCTCGGCGGTTTTGCAGGTTGCGGACGACAACTCCGAGCCGCCGGCCAGCAAATTCGCTTGCGAGAGATCGTAACCCGCCACGTGCTGGCGGATTTCTTCGAACGCCGCCTCGGGCGTGCGCAATCGGATCGGCGAGCCCATGCCGAGCGCGCCGAGTTGGTGCGAAAGAATGCGAATGAGATCGAAATCGCTGCGCGGGCCCTGCGGGTCGATGGCGCGATGGGTCAACTGCACCTCGCCGGCGGTATTCGTGAGTGAACCGTCTTTTTCGTAACTGGACGCTGCGGGCAGGACAACATCGGCGCGGCGGGCCGTCTCCGTCAGGAACATGTCCTGCACGATGAGGAGTTCCAATCCCGCGAGGCGATCGGGCTCCGCGATTCCGAAGGTCTTCAGCGGATTTGCTCCGACCACATATAGCGCCTTCAGCTTTCCAGCGACCGCGGCTTCCATCATCTCGCGCGCCGTCAAACCGGGCGTTGCGGAGATTTCGCCGCCCCACAGCTTGGCGAATCGCGAGCGCTCGGCGGCGTCCGAGAGAGGCGCGTAGCCCGGCAGGCGATCGGGCAAAATTCCCATGTCGGCGGCGCCGCGCGAATTCGAATAATCGCCCAGGGCCATGAACTTCGTCCTGCCGCCCAGGCGCGCGCTGAAGGAAATGAGATCGCGAATCGCCGCTCCCTGAATCTCGGCACCGAAGAGGATTACGACGTCCTTCTCGGCTTCGAGTGCGGCCTTGAGCTGAATCAGCGCTTCCGTGACCTGCGCGCCGAATTGCCCCTGCTCGGCTGCGAGCCAGCGAAGCGCCTGGCGTTCGCCGCCCTCGGGGAGTTGAACGGCGAGCCTAGCTTGACGATGAATCTTGCTCGGCTGGGCATTGATGACGTAGAGACGCGTACCGTGATGGCGCACGCCGGCGCGAATCTGCCAGGCGACGAGCGGGTTCTGATTGTTGACGTCGTTGCCGATCAAGAGCACGGCATGCGCGTTGTAGACGTCGGCCATCGTCGCCAGAGAACCTTTGGCTTGCGGTCCGAGCGCGGCGGCGAGTCCCGCATAGTCCGCGGTGCGGTGATGGTCGAGGTTGTTCGTGCCGAGCGTAACGCGCGCGAAGCGGTTCAGGAGATAATTTTCCTCGTTGGCCGTATGGTTCGAACCGATTACGCCGATGGCGGCGGGGCCGTGCGCGTCGCGCGCCTGCTTCAACCTGCGAGCGATTTCCTCGAATGCGTCTTCCCAACTGGCGGGCTCGAGCTTTCCATTGCGGCGGATGAGCGGCTGGCGGAGGCGTTCGTCGTGCGACGTGAAGTCGAATCCGAAGCGGCCCTTTCCGCACAGGAACTCGCCGTTGATGCCGGAGCGGTCGCGGTTGTTGGCACGGAGGATGCTGTTGTTGCGCACGCTCAGGGTGGTCTTGCAGCCGTTGGAGCAATGCGCGCAGGGGGTACCGAAGTAGGTCATCTCCCAAGGGCGCGTCTGATAGCGATAGGTGCCGCTGGTGAGCGCGCCAACCGGACAAATATCGATGCACGCTCCGCACTCTTCGCAGGCCAGCGCGCCCGAATGGTTCGGCAGGATCACGGAATGGACGCCGCGGGAGCCGACGCCGAGGGCCTTCACGTCCATGCCCTCGTCGCAGACGCGCACGCAGCGGAAGCAGAGGATGCATCGGGGCGCGTCGTAATAGACCAACGGCGACCACTTCTCTTCAGGGTAGTGCAGCTTTTCCTCGACGAAGCGGGTCTTATCGAGGCCATATCGGAAAGTCATGTCCTGCAATTCGCACTCGCCGCCTTTGTCGCACACCGGGCAATCAAGCGGATGATTCGAGAGCAGGAACTCGATCATATCCTTGCGCGCCTTGTGGACGGTCGGGGTATCGGTCTTCACGACCATGCCATCGGTGGCGACCAGCGTGCAGGCGGTCTGCAGCTTCGGCATTTTCTCGACTTCGACCAGGCACATACGGCAGGCCGCCTGGAGCGACAGGCCCGGGTAGTAGCAGAACGACGGGACTTCGATCCCCTGTTTCTTGGCCGCCTCAATGACGAGCGTGCCCGGAGCCGTGGTGACTTGCTGGCCGTTGAGTGTAAACGCGATCTGTTTATCGTCCGCCATGCGTACCCTAGCGCGCTCCGGCAATCACCTCGGCAGGTTTGTAGGCGCACTTCCCCTGGAGGTGGTCTTCAAATTCGTTCCGCCACTTCTTGACGATACTGATGGTTGGCAGCGCAGCCGCGTCTCCAAGCGGGCAGAAAGTCCGTCCCAACATGTTCTGGGCCAGCTCGCCGATCAGCGGAATGTCTTCCGAACGCCCGGCCCCTTCGTGGAAGCGGTCGAGCATTTTCCGCAGCCAGGTGGTTCCCTCGCGGCAGGGAATGCACCAGCCGCAGGATTCGTGCGCGTAAAAGTGCATAATCCGGCGCGCGACGTCGACCATGCAGGTGTCTTCGTCGATCACGACCGTGCCGCCCGAGCCGAGCATCGAACCGGCCTTGGCGACGGAATCGTAGTCCATGGGAATGTCGATTTCATCGGCGGTGAGCAGCGGGCAGGAACTCCCGCCGGGAATCACGGCCTTGAGCTTCTTGCCGGCGCGCACTCCGCCCGCAACTTCCTCGATCAGGCGCCGAAGCGGAAAGCCGAGAGGCAGTTCGTAAATCCCGGGACGGTTGACGTGGCCGGATATCGAATAGAGACGCGTTCCGCCGTTCCTGGGCGTGCCGAGGTTGGCGTACGCCTCGCCACCCATGCGGATCACCGCCGGGACGGTGCTGAGCGTTTCAACGTTGTTGATCACCGTCGGGCAGCCGTAGAGGCCGACGACTGCGGGAAAGGGCGGCCGGATGCGCGGGTAACCGCGCTTTCCTTCGAGAGACTCCATCAAAGCCGATTCCTCGCCGCATTCATAGGCGCCGGCACCCGTGTGCGCGCTCAAGTCGAAATCGAAACCGCTGCCCACGATGTTCTTGCCGAGATAGCCTTTGGAGTAGGCCTCGGCGATGGCCGCTTCGACGATGTCGATGATGTAGCGATACTCGCCACGGATGTAAACATAGCCGCGGTGCGCTTCCACCGCTCGCCCCGCAATCACCATTCCCTCGATCAATTGGTGCGGGTCCATCTCGAGCAGCGGGCGGTCCTTCGACGTGCCCGGCTCGCTTTCATCGCCGTTGGCGAGCACGTATTTGGGCTTGCTGGTGTCCTTGGGAACGAAGCTCCACTTCATGCCCGCCGGAAAGCCCGCGCCGCCGCGGCCGCGCAGGTTCGATTTCTTCACTTCGTCGATGATCTGTTCCGGCGTCATCTGTTTGAGAGCTTTTTCGAGCGCCTGATAGCCCCCGTTCTTAAGGTATACGTCGATCGTGCGCGAGTTCGGGATTCCGAAGCGCTTGCTGATGATGGGAACTTCTGCGGGCAGGCGTTCGTGCAGCGCGCCCGAGATGATGGGGACGGGAGCGGGCTTCTGACCCTTCTCGAGCTGCTCCAAGATCGCGTCGACTTTGTCCGGATCCAGGATTTCGTAGAAGTCGTAATTGACCTGCATGGCGGGCGCGCCCGTGCAGGCGCCGATGCATTCGACTTCTTCGAGCGAAAACGTGCCGTTCGGCGAGACTTCCTTGTGACCGATGCCGAGCCTCTTCTGTACGTGCCGGTAGATTTCGTTGCCCCCGCGCAGCATGCAGGAAATGTTGGTGCAAACCTGGACGTGATAGCGTCCCGCGGGCTTGCGCCGCAGCATCGAGTAGTAGGCAAGCGTCTCGGTAACCTGCACCATGTTGAGGTCCAGACGCTTCGCGATTTCCTCGAGCAGTTCGTCGCTCAGGAAGCCGAAGTGATCCTGCGCGTAGAGCATCATGGGAATCAGCGCCGAACGCTTGACCGGGTAGCGGCCGATGAAATCGTTGAATTTGGCTTCGAGCTGTGGCGGCAGTTGCATCATCCGGTGTTCGTTCTCTGTAAGCTAGCGGTCCACTTCTCCCAGAACGATGTCGGTCGTGCCGATGCAGGCGACGACATCCGCGATCAGGCGGTCCTCGCAGAGCCTCGGCAACGCCTGTAGATTCACAAATGACGGCGTGCGAAACTTCACGCGGTAAGGTTTATTCGAGCCGTCGCTCACCATGAAGATTCCCAATTCACCGCGCGGCGATTCGATCGCCTGATACACCTCTCCCGGCGGCGGCGCAAACCCCTCGGTGAAAATCTTGAAATGGTAGATCAAACCCTCGATCGAGGTTTTCATCTCTTCGCGCGAAGGCGGGATGATTCCCGGAAGCTCGGCCCGGAACGGCCCCTCCGACGGAATTTTCTCCATGGCTTGACGGATTATCTTGATGCTTTCGCGCATCTCCGCCACCCGAACCTGGTACCGCGCGTAACAATCGCCGGCAGTCTGGGTCGGGATATCGAAATCGAATTCGTCGTAGCTCGAATACGGGAATGCCTTGCGCGTGTCGTACGCAACCCCGCTTCCGCGCAGCATCGGTCCGGACGCTCCCATGGCGATCGCGTCCGCGGCGCTGAGGACGCCCACGCCTTTCGTCCGCGCGATCCAGATGCGATTCTGTGTCAGCAGGTTTTCGTAATCGTCGATGTGGCCCGGCAGAGATTCGACGACGCGCCGCACGCGGTCGAGCCAGTCCGGCGGCGGTTCGAGCGCGAGGCCGCCGATGCGGAAGTAGCTCGTCATCATCCGCTGGCCGGAGACGTACTCGTAAATCTTCATGATCTCTTCGCGTTCGCGGAAGGTGTAAAGGAAGACCGACATCGCGCCGAGGTCGATCGCGTGTGTCCCGAGCCACACGAGGTGTGAGGTGATGCGGGTCAGCTCCGTGAGCAACACCCGGATGTACTGCGCTCTCTTCGGGACTTCGATTCCAACGAGCCGTTCAGCGGCCAAGCAGTAACACAGATTGTTCGAAAGCGGCGCAAGGTAGTCGATGCGGTCGGTCAGGGTAATGGCCTGCGAATAGGTCTTCGATTCGCAGGACTTTTCGATGCCGGTGTGCAGGTAACCGATCACCGGCTTGGCCTTCAGCACTGTTTCGCCGTCGAGTTCGAGGATTACCCGCAGAACGCCGTGCGTCGAAGGGTGCTGCGGTCCCATGTTGAGAACCATCGGATGGGCTGGGCCGGCCGGCGTCTCGATGGTTGCGGTCGTCATGGGCGTCAACACGTCCTCGTCAGTCATTTCTAGCGATACCCCTCGACGGGATAGTCCTTCCGAAGCGGATGCCCCTCCCAATCGTCGGGCATCAGAATGCGGGAGAGATCGGGATGTCCGTCGAAATGGATCCCCACCAGGTCATAACTTTCGCGCTCGTGCCAATTGGCGGTCGGCCAGATGGACGTGACCGACGGCACGACGGCGTCCGCTCCCGACACGCGCACCTTCAAGCGCAGTCGTTCGCGCCTGTCAATCGAAAGCAAGTGGTAGTTCAGTTCGAAGCGCGGTTCGAGTGGGAACCGGTCGACGGCGGTGATGTCCGACAGGAAGGAAAAGCGCAGCGAGGGCTCAGACGCGAGAAACTCTGCGGTGCGCAAGAGGAGTTTACGGTGCACTACGGCAGTCGTTTCGCCCGCGAATTCAATCACTTCTTCGACGGCCTGCGGATTCCACTCGCGGAGCTTATGTACAACCACACTCTTGTCGTTTTCCCGGGTTTCCACTGTTTATCCGATTCCGGATGGGCGATTATTCGTTCCAGTCGAGAGCGCCCTTTTTCCAGAGGAAAATGTAACCTACCAGCAGAATCATAATGTAGAGCAACATCTCGACGAATCCAAACAATTTCAGGTCGTGGTAGACGAGCGCCCAAGGGTAAAGAAAGATGGCTTCGATATCGAACAGAATGAAGAGCAGGGCCACGAGGTAGAAATGGACTGAAAAGGGCTCGCGTGCGTCGCCCGTCGGACGCATTCCGCACTCGTACGGCAGGTCCTTCTCGGGCGTGTGCTTGTGTCTACCCACCAGCGTGGAGGCCGCAATCAGCAGGCCGGCGAGCCCGCACGCTAGTATAAACATAAGCAAAAGCGGGCCATAGTTATCGAGGTAGTTGCCGTTCATTTTCGACGCGCTGGTATAATAACGCCCGAGCGCACGCCGGTCAATGAACTCCCAAGAATTTTGGATGCCGCAAAATCCGGCGGAGCTCACTGGGAGGCATTTGGCGGCCCATGAGTTTCGGATATAACACGGACGTCCGCGTAGGCGACCGGGTGTTTCATGTCCAGACTGAAGAGCGGGGCCCGAGCCATCTCGTCATTGATACGGCGGTCTATCAAAACGGCCGCGTCCTCCACCGGCGCACATCGAATTACG
>DATLWP010000167.1:0-2822 GCA_035576265.1 Candidatus Polarisedimenticolia bacterium | reverse complement strand
CATCACCCGTAATATGTGCGGTTTTGGCGATTTGGGGGTAGACCGCGTCCGCATGCGAGACTAATTTCGGCAGTGACTCACCTGAATCCTGCGCTCTCGCGGAGAATGCGACGAACAGCAGAAGAGACAGCAGCGCTGCGCCAAGATTTCGCATATCTCACTTCTTTTCGGGCTCGGCAGCCGCTTCCTCTTCGAGGACGATGCCGGCGGCGGCGGCGATGCGGTCGCCTTCGTCCAGGCGCAGCAGGCGGACGCCCTGCGTGGAGCGGCCGGCCTCGCGAATCTCGCCGGAGTGCACGCGGATCACCTTTCCGTGGCCGGTGATGATCATGACGTCGGATTCCTCGCCGACCTGCAGGGCCGCGACGACCGGACCGTTGCGGTCGGTAGATTTGAGGTTGATGACGCCCTTGCCGCCGCGCGAAGTGACGCGATATTCGGCGAGCGGCGTGCGCTTGCCGTAGCCCTTTTCGGCGACGGTGAGCATCAGCGAGGTGAGCGACTCCCGAATCTGGTCGCTTTCGAGCTCGTCGAGGTTTTGCGTCTCCTTGTTGTACTCCTTGCGAATGATGTCGAAATCGGGCTGGATGGCTTCCATGGAGACGACGTAATCATCCTTGGCGAGGTCCATGCCGTTGACGCCGGTGGCGTTGCGGCCCATGGCGCGGACTTCGGTTTCGCGGAAGAGGATGGCCTGGCCGTCGTGGCTGGCGAGGAAGATCATCTGCTTGCCGTCGGTGAGCTTCGCGCCGATCAGCTCGTCGCCGGATTCGAGATTGATGGCGATGATGCCGGAGGGGCGCGGATTAGAGAATTCGGCGATGGCGGTCTTCTTCACCGTGCCGCTTTTGGTGGCCAGGAAAACGTAGCGCTCCTGCTCCTCGAGATTGCGCACGGCGACGACGGCGGTGAGCCCCTCGCCTTCCTGGAAGCGGACGATGCTGTTGATGGCCTTACCACGAGTGGCCGCGGCGGCCTCGGGGATTTCGTAAACCTTCAGCCAGTAGATGCGGCCCTTCGACGTGAAGAGCAGAATGTAGCTATGCGCTGAGGCGATGAAGAAATGCTCGACGAAATCGTCCTCGCGCGTCCGGGCGCCGATGCGTCCCTTTCCGCCGCGGGACTGATGGCGATAGGTTTCGACCGGCGTGCGCTTGATGTAGCCGGCGTGGCTGACGGTGATGGCCATCTCCTCGTCTTTGATGAGGTCTTCGAGCTTGATTTCCTCGACGCGGTCGACGATCTGGGTGCGGCGGTCGTCGCCATAGGACTTCACGACGTCGCGCAACTCGGCCACGATGACGGCTTTGAGTTTCTTGTCGCTGGCCAGGATTTCCTTCAGTTCGGCGATGCGCTCGCGAATCTGGGCGAGTTCCTTGAGGATTTCATCCACGGACAGCTGCGTGAGGCGATGGAGCTGCAGCTCGAGGATGGCGTCGATCTGGACGTAGCTGAGGCCGAGCCCTTCGCCCGAGCCGGCGACGGTGATTCCATATTTCTTGGCGTCGAGTTTGACGCCGCGGACTGTGGTTTCCTTGCCTCCCACCAGGACGCGCACGCTCTTGTTCTGAAAGAACTCGTGCAAATTCTCGCGGGCGTTGGCGCGGCTGGACGATCCGCGGATGATCTTGATGACGTCGTCGATGTGGTCGAGGGCGATGCGGTAACCCAGCAGGATGTGCTCGCGTTCCTGGGCCTTGCGCAATTCGTATTGCGTGCGGCGGCGAACCACGTCGACGCGGTGTTCGACAAACAGGCGCAGCAGATCGAGCAGGCCGAGTTCGCGCGGCTGCCCGGCGACGATCGCGAGCAGAATCATGCCGAAGGATTCCTGCATCTGGGTCATCTTGAAGAGCTTGTTGAGGATGATCTGCGGCTCTTCGTCGCGCTTCACTTCGATGACGATGCGCATGCCTTCGCGGTCGGATTCGTCGCGGATATCGCCGACGCCGTCGATCTTCTTGTTGTTGATCAGATCGGCGATGTGCGAGATCAGGCGGGCCTTGTTGACTTGGTAGGGCAGCTCGGTGATGACGATGTCCTGGCGGTCCTTGCCGCGCTGCTCGATGGCGGCCTTGGCGCGGACTTGGAAGCTGCCGCGGCCAGTCTTGTACGCCTGCTCGATTCCTTCGCGGCCGTAGATATATCCGCCGGTCGGAAAATCCGGGCCGGGAACGATTTTCATCACCTGCTTGAGCGTGGCTTCGGGATTCTCGATGAGCACGATCGCGGCTTCGATCGTCTCGCGCAGGTTGTGCGGCGGAATGTTGGTGGCCATGCCGACGGCGATGCCGGAAGAGCCGTTGACGAGCAGATTGGGGATGCGGGTCGGAAGGACCACCGGTTCCTTTTCGCTTTCATCGAAGTTGGGGACGAAATCGACGGTCTCCTTCTCGATGTCCTCCAGCATCTCCTCGGCGATTTTCGAGAGGCGCGCCTCGGTGTAACGCATGGCCGCGGGCGGATCGCCATCGACGGAGCCGAAGTTTCCCTGGCCGTCGACGAGCGGGTAGCGCATGTTGAAATCCTGCGCGAGGCGGACGAGGGCGTCGTACACGGGCGTATCGCCGTGCGGATGGTATTTGCCGAGAACTTCGCCGACGATCTTGGCGCACTTGCGGTAGGCCTTCGTCGAGGTGAGGCCGAGCTCGTACATGCCGTAGAGAATGCGGCGGTGAACGGGCTTCAATCCGTCGCGCACGTCGGGCAGGGCGCGGCCGATGATTACGCTCATGGCGTAATCGAGATACGACTTCTTCATTTCCGATTCGATATCGACCGGCGTCAGGATCGATTGATTTTGCTCGTCTGCCATTTAGACC
>DATLWP010000166.1:0-2550 GCA_035576265.1 Candidatus Polarisedimenticolia bacterium | reverse complement strand
GCAGCTAGGCCCGTGTAGGATAAAGTGGTCGTAGGCTTTTCCCTCAGTGATTCCGATGGGCCTGTAGCTCAGGTGGCTAGAGCGCACCCCTGATAAGGGTGAGGTCGGTGGTTCAAGTCCACCCAGGCCCACCAGCCTTCGCGTGCTCCCCAGGCTTTGGCTCGGCAAGCCGCGCCGCAGCTTCAGCGGAGGCGGGCTCAAATCGAGATTTTCGTCCGCAGTCTTTTTTCCGAGTTGATTTCCGCAGTTCGTTGTTCAGTGCGAGGTTGTCGCGGAGGCTAGGTGAACGGAAGGTCTGTATTTATGGGTGAACACTACGAATGTTCCTGTGTTCACCCTTATCGCCAATCTTCAGAACGCGAAGGGCATATTTCGATCGGAACGCTGCCTTTGTTTCAGTGCTCTGTCGCGCTGAATCAACCGGGAGGGTGTGGCATCCAAGAGCGGGATAGACGAGTCCTCGCAAGTCGGTTGACCGGACAAACGGCGTATCAGAGCTCACTTTTCCGGTAAGCCCCTGCCTGCTCAGACGGTCTACGCAACACCCTCGAATCAGCAGCTCGGATCGTAGTCTTCAGAAAAGACTGATCGCTTAAGCGCCCTCAATTAGACCTAATCAGGACGGGTCTTCTTTGAATCGACGCCTGTGAGAGCTGATTGGGCGCACTTGGACGGTTCCTTGCGGATGTCAGCGACGGACGTAGTCACCGGCTACGTATTTCGGGGGAACGTAGGGCACGAGCAGATGCGAATCGTACTTCCCGCCGGAATGGATCACGTGCTGGCCCTTGTTTCGCGTTTGCCATGCGAAAGGCTCGAACCAATCTTCGCGCTCGTAGTGACCCGAGACTTCGACCCGCAACTGTTCGCCGCGATGCCACATCCGGCTGGTCGGCCAGATCTCGATCTCCACAGGAACAATTTCGCCTGGCTTCAGCATCTGGGGGTTCCTGAAGGGATACACCGGCTGAAATTCGGTGGATTGTTCCTTGTCGAGCTCGCGTAACGACACACGGAGCTTGCCCGGAACGCCGGGATGCCGCTTGCCCAGCACGAGAAGTGGCAACCATTTGCCGGCAGAATCGAGTTTCTGCACGGCGACAAACAGATCCAGGTCGTCGCTGCCCTCCGCTTCGACCCACAGACGCAATTTCATGTAGCCGGTGAGTTCTGTCTCATCGTCGACCGCAATATCGAATGTCGCCTTGCCGGTCTGCGCGTCGTACGTAATCTTGCTTTCATTCGTGACGGGCCTCGCAGAAAGGGCGCGGCTCGCAGCATCGAGATAGAGTTTTCGATATTGCGTTCTCGCCAGCGGCCATTCGTTCTCCGGGCGATTCGCGGAACAGTCGAAGTCGTACGCGTCCATCACCGCAATCCGTACCGGCGGCGTCGACTCCCATCCGTTGCGAATGCCCTTGAGGTAGCGGTCGAAGAATCGCTTCAGATCGTCGAGCGACTCGCGCGCGTAGGAGTCGGGCCATTCGAAATCGCGGTGCGTGCGCATCCATTTCTTTTTCGCATTGATTTTGCGGAAGGCGTTGGTGGCGCCGCGCAAATGGAAGTGGCACCAACCGACGGTGAGATACGTCGGGACCTCAATCTTTTCGAGCGCGGCAATCTTATCCTCCCAGTAGGCATTCATCAGGGGATAGTCCTGCGCCATCCGGAAGTAGTCCTCGACCAGGCCGTTGCCCACGAGGCCGGAAATCAGCATCTGGTTGAATCCGGACTCGGTGAATCCGCCCATGTTGAGGATTTCACGATAAATATCTACCGTGCCTTCCCACGGTGCGATGCACGCGAGATGTGGCGGGTGCTCCGCGGCAATGTGCCACTGCGCCATCGCCAGCGCGGAGTTGCCAGCCATTCCGATTTTTCCGTTGCACCACGACTGCTTCGCGAGCCATTCGACCAGGTCGTAACCGTCGCGTCCATCCTGCGAACTGAACATCCGGATATCGCCCCCGGAATTTCCGACACCACGCGGATCGTAATTGGCGATAGCGTATCCCTGATGGCACCAAAACTCTGGGTCGGGGCCTTCAAATTTCGTGTAGTTGGAGTGCGAGCCGCGGGGAACGCCCAGTGTCTGCCATTCGGTCTGCAATGAATCGGCGCAAGGGCGTTTTCCATATGGGCTCCAGGCGATAATCGCGGGAATGTTGGTGTGGGTGGCGGGACGGTAAATGTCGCAGTAGGTGATAATTCCGTCGCGCATCGGCACAGCAACATCTTGCTCGCAGATGATGCCGTCGCTGATTTCGTATGTGCGCGGATTGAGCGGAGGCCAGTCGCCGAATCCGTCCACAACATAAGTGGGCAGTTCGCCCTTCGCGAGGCGCGCTGCAGCGGGAGCGCCCATCGGCGGACGCCTGGCGGCCCGTTGGTACGCGACTTCGATCTCTTCGTTTCCGAATTTCTGTGTTTTCCGGATGATCTCGTTCTGCTGGGGTGCGGGCTGTTGCTTGCCGGTAGACATGCCAGACCTCCTTGCAGGTATGAATGTCAACGGGTTATCACGGGAAGCGTTCAGCTGTAAAGCGCAAT
>DATLWP010000165.1:0-2647 GCA_035576265.1 Candidatus Polarisedimenticolia bacterium | reverse complement strand
AATGAGTTTCCGCCCAAGTACATGGAAGTCGTGGGGGAATGTTCAGGGAGCCCCACCCCGCTCATGAACGTCACCGAGTACCTGGAACACCTGTTCGCGATGGGCATTAAAGAGGAGGATCTTCCCGTCCTCGAGCCCATTTTTCAGAAACGGATCTGGGACCGATTCGAACAAGGTGGAGGACCGGACAAATTGTCCCAAGTGATTGATGAACTTCGCAAGGAAGATAACCGCTTTCACGTCGAGGGAGGGAGCTGGACGAATAACATCTCGTGGGTGCGTGGCTATGACGCTCTGCTCGGACCAATGGAACGCGTGAGTTCGCTATTTTATGAGAAAGTGCTCAAGCACGGCGTGCCCACAAACGAATATCGATATCGAAATGCCCTGTTTCATCTGCTGATCTCGCAGACCAGTTGCTACCGCTATTGGGGACAAGGGATGTGGGTAGACTACGGGAGAGAGATTTGCCGGAGAGCCAGCGAAATTCTCGAGCACGATTTCTAAGCCGCTGCGTGCTGGCGCCGCACACGGAACAATTTGCGCAAGCGCCAGCAAGTCGGTGCGCGGCAGGTTGAGGGTCATGGACCACAGTGACGCTCGCCACGGGTTTTCCGGGGGCTCTGCCTAGTTGCCGTTCTGCTGAAAAACTTCCTTCGCCGCGAACAGGCCGTTGAGTGCCGCAGGGAAGCCGGCGTATACCGCCGTTTGCATGATCACTTCGAGGACCTGCTCCCGAGAGCACCCTACATTGAGCGCATAACGAATGTGGACTCTGAGCTGCGGCAGGGCGTTGCCCAAAGTGGTGAGGGCAGCCACGGCCACAAGTTCCCTGGTTTGCAGATCGAGCCCGGGACGCGAGTAGATGTCCCCGAACGGAAACTCGATAACATACTTTGCAAAGTCCGGAGCGACTTCCCGCAGGCTTTCCATGAGCCCTTCAATCTGCTTGGCGTCAATTCCCTGGAGCATTTCCCAGCCGCGCCGGTAACGTTCATTCTCCATCGCCGATCTTCCTCCCATTTCGTTCGCAATTATTAATTGCGTCGACGAATCCTGCGGGCGTTCTCCTCCCGAAACCGCAAGATACTCCCTGCCTGCTCGCGCTTCGCGAGCCCATGCATCTTACTCGCGGGAGGCAATTCCTGTAACCTTGAATTCGTGAAGAAATCCGGGTCAAACAATGGCGGGACGTACCCGCGGCCATGGTTTATGCCGCTGGTAACTGCGTGCCAGCTCGAGGTAGATCCCAATGTCGCGGTCCAGATCCGATTCTGTGCCGTCGAAATAGAAGTTACGGATCGGGATCCCTGCGTTGTCCCGGCTCAGGCGCGGATAAATCGCTTCCGAGATGATCCCATTCATGCACGTGAACGGGCTGATGTCGATCACGCCGTCTGCTCCTTTTCGCGCAAAATAGACGGACTTGCCGACGTTCACTGCCATCTCTCCCGAAGAGCCCGCGACCGGAAGGTAAGGTTCCGCAAACTCAAGCACAATGCGGATGTCCTGAGGTTCCTCGAGTCCCAGGAAGTCCTCACGAAACACAGAGGCCAACTCGTGCTCGTCTTTCTTCTGGACGCGATTGCGAATCCACGCCGCCAGTATTTCCGTGGAGAATCGTTGGCCCGCCAATCGGAGGCGGCGTATCTGCTCGGAGTTGGTGTACCAGATCCACTCGGAGATGTCATTCATCCACACTTCGGCGCCGGCTTGTTCCAATCGCCGGACTAGTTCCTCGTTGCTGAAGGTATTCAGTCGGCAAAATATTTCTCCCACAATGCCGATCAACGGGCGGTTGGTGTCGTGCCGCAGGGGCAATTCGCGGAAGCGTCTCCGAGCCAGCGAAAGGCTTTCGCGAAGCGCACGCATTTGGTCGCGAGGCTTCCGGTAGGGCACTTCGAGAACCCGGCAAAGGTCCGAGATGCATTCCTCATACACGGCATCGGCGGTTCCTGCGGACTGCTCATACGGGCGGGACTTAAACAAAAGTTTCTGCAGAAGATCCGCGGCTACCAAGGCACGCCACGCGTTCCGGGCAAAAAGGTTGGCGCTTTCTCCGAAGTCGCGGTAGCCATTTTCGAACGTGGGAGATACGAGAGCGGCGTCCTGGTAACCGAGAGAAGCAAACACCGCGCGTATGTAAGGCACGTACTGGCCAAAACGGCACGGGCCGTGACCGCTGGCTACAAAGAACGCGGTCTTGTTCGGGTCGTTGTCCGGCCGCTCGAGAACTTTCAAAGCGTCTCCCAACGTCACTTTGAGCGGATAGCACTCGTCGCCGTTGGTGTACCGTGCTCCAAGCTCTCGGGTCCGCTCGTCCGACGGAGGCATAGATTCCGCATTCAGACCCATCGATCCAAGCACCGCAGCGAATGCCCGTACGCTTCCGGCCGCCATGCGCGGGATCCAAATTTTCCTTCCGCTTAACGCTTTGGGATTAGCAAGGGCAGGGCTGGAGCTCAGTTGTGTGAAGGGCATCGCAACACCCCTTTGCTGTCGAGGTAGGCTTCGCAGCGGGTAAGATACCCCGCGTCATTGCCGTGGCCGTCGAATTGAAGCACCAGAAACGGAGCCCCGGAGGCGTCTCCGAGGAAATGTTTGACGAAAGAGTCTGGACCGCACTTGAAGTTCGTGATGTGAATAA
>DATLWP010000164.1:0-6661 GCA_035576265.1 Candidatus Polarisedimenticolia bacterium | reverse complement strand
ACGATCATGATGAGCAGCACGGTCAGCAGCGCCGTGAAGCCGCCCACCGGCCCGATCTCCTCCCGCGCCATCTCGCCGAGCGACTTGCCGTTGCGGCGCGTCGACGCGAAGAGGATCGTGAAGTCCTGCACGCAGCCGCCGAGCACCGCGCCGAACACGATCCACAGCGTGCCGGGCAGGTAGCCGAACTGCGCCGCCAGCGTCGGCCCGACGAGCGGTCCCGGCCCGGCAATCGCCGCAAAATGATGTCCGAGCAGGACCCATTTGTTCGTGGGCACGAAGTCGCGGCCGTCCTCAAGACGTTCGGCGGGAGTGGCGCGCGTGTCGTCCAGCGCGAAAATTTTTGCCGCAAGAAAAGCGGAGTAGAAACGGTACGCCACCAAGTAGGTGCACACCGCCGCTACGACGAACCACACGGCGTTCAGCGGTTCGCGCCGCTCGAAGGCGATGGCCGCGAGCGCACCTGCTCCCGCCAGCGCAATCGCGGTCCACAGGATTACTTTCCCGAACTTCTTCATCAGTCCGTTGGCACTCTCAACTGGCGGTCTATTTCACCCACGGCGACGGCATGTAGTACGGCACGGTGATGAACACAGACTCGGCGTGCCGGATCTTGCCGTCTCTGATCTTGAACATCTCCATCAAGCAAAACGAATGTGGCGACTTGATAGGCGACTCGTGCGTCACTCCGTCCGTAGTCGTATATGTCTGCAATCTTCCCGAATGATCGATGAAGCCACCGGCGAGAACCAGCCCTTTCTCCTCATCCACCAACGGGTAGCGGCGGTCGCGCAGCCGGTCGTCCCAGCGGTAGTTGCCGAGCTTGAAGCCCTCTTCGCAGGAATATTTGCCAAAGGCCGAGTAAATCGAATTTGGATCAGGGTGCGGATCGCTAGCCGTCCACACACCGTTCTCGCGCCGGCTGCAATGCGGATCGAACACGGTGAAGATTTGCCCGTCGTTGAGCTGCAGCGTGTTGAAGTAGCCGTCGGCGAGCGCGATCATCTTCGCGCGCGGGCGTCGCTCGCCGGGCGTGACATCCTCTTCCAGAAAGGGCAAAGGTTCGAGGGCAGCGGGATCGCCAAAAGGGCCGGGGCCGTATCCCTTTCGGTCAATGAGCGTCTCGACCTCGGAGATCTTCTGGTCCTCCACCTTGAGCCGCAGCGCAAAAAATGATTTGGTCCCGTGCTCGTCGACCACGCTGAAATATGCGGCTTGCCCATTCGCCGGATCAGCGGCTCGCACATCCTCGGGCCCCAGGCCGCTGATCGTGCCCCACAGGCCGTCACCCACCTGTAGCGAAACGTTGTTCTCCGTGAACTTGACCATCTTGGCCCACGGTAGCCGCGACGGATCCTTGGCCACCAACGCATTCAAATACTGATCGACGAAGCCGTACAAGCATTTCCGGTCGCAGTCGTTCGCCGCGACAGCGCTTCTTTCGCGAGCGCGATCCTGGGCGTTGCTAAGGTGGGGAAAAAATACTGCGAGCAGAACGGCCCCTGCGGCCGCTACGACGGAACTTCTTCCTCGCATCGCTTGAATCCCCCTGATCCGTGCGCACTTCGGCAAATATCAGGGCGCATCCTAACAGATGCAGAGGATGGTGCGGTAGGGGTTCACAACCGGGCAGGATGCCCGGCGCCTAATTCGACGAGCAGCCGCAGGCGCCCCCGCAGCAACCGCCTCCGGAAGACCCCGAAGAAGGTCCGCTGGAGGACTTGCTGCCGTTTGCCGGCGCGGCAAACACGGAAAGCTGGATGGTGTTCTTGGCGCTTGCGCACTTCGGACAGGTGATCTTCGTGTTGCCGTTCATCACGATGCGCTCGTAGCGCTCGCCACAATCGTCGCAAACGTATTCATAGATCGGCATGTTGCGGCTCCTCAATCCGTGACCACACTCGAATTATACCGCTAATTAACGAGATCGCTTATCGATCTGTCGCTGCGGCCAACCGAAGGCAGCACAAATGCACCGCCGCGAACGACATCAAAAGCAACAGCCCCGGCCGGAGCCGGGGCTGTCGGTAAAACCCGCCAGGTTTGAGAGAAAGCTAGTCGCCGGCAACGGGCGCAGCCTCGGACTCCTGTGCCTTTGCCGCTCCGTTCCCGTTGCCGTTCGAGTGCCCGTTGCCGTTTCCGTTTGCCGGTTCGATCTGCACCCGCTTCACGGGAGCGCCCGGCACCGCCGCCAGGACCGAATCGATCGATTCGATCTGAACGACCGGCTCCTGAGGCTTCTTCAGTACGAGCTCTTCGTAGATCTTTCGCACCTTGGCCGCCTCTTCGAGAGCCTTCTTGCGGCGGATGCGGTCTTCCTCGGCTGCGGTCAGCGGGATGTCGTGCTCCAGGTGCCGCACGCGCGCCGCGTCTTCCGCGTCGATCCTGAGCGAATGCTCGTAGCTTTCGAGATCGACTTTCTTGTTTTTCGCGTAGATCTGGTGCTTGCCGTGCGTCTTGTACCACTCGGCGACGGTCGCGTTCTTGTACATGTTCTCGATGATCTGGCGCCAGCCGACGCCCGTGTTGTAGGCGCAGAAGGAGATTTCGCCCTGCTGCGTGGCGTACGGAATGATGCACATCTCGGTTCGGCGGAAATCGTAATTGAAAAGGTCCTGGAACCACATTCCGGCGATGAAGAGGAAGTTCCACGGGTCCTCGTTGCGCCGCTTCATGGCGTCTTCGTAGGTGCGGTTCGGGTTCGTCCGGCCATACTTCTTGTCGGAGTTCTTGGAAAGCGCCCACGTCTTGTCGAATTTGGCCCAGAGGTCCTTGAGCTTCAGGCTGGGCGGCGCCTGGAAGGGTTTGTAATTCTTCAGCAGCGCGAGAGCCATCATGAAGTTCGAGAAACTCTTCCCTCGCGCGGCGTCGGTGATCGCCGTGACGTCCGTGGTGAGCTGCTGCGCATCCAGAAAGCGCGGCACCGGCGCCCACTCCTTCGTGTTCTTGTTGATCATCACCGCCGTGCCTACGCCGCAGTTCGGGTGGCACCCGCAGGAAAGCGAGCCCCACTGCGAATCCGGCCCATGCACGAGGTCCGAAAAACCGGCGAACGTGGAGATAAAGGAAATCGGGAACCAGTCGCGCGTCGGCTCGACTTTGCCCACCTGCTGGCTCACGTCCTTCGCAAGGTGCGAGAGCGTGTAGCGCTGGCGAATCCGCCGTTCCGGCGTGATGTCCTCGTCCCGTCCCGTGAACGACACCGGCTGGAACGAGACGAACGATATCTTCTTCGGGTTCTCCATCGCGAACTTCACGATCGGCCCCACTTGATCGTTGTTCACGTTGTTCACGATCGTCGTCACCAGCACGATCTCGACGCCCGCCGCGTGCAGGTTCTCGATCGCGCGCAGCTTCACGTCGAAAAGGTTGCCGACCTGGCGATGGCTGTTCGCGTCGTTGCCGATCCCGTCGAACTGCAGGTACACGTAGCGCAAGCCGGCTTCGAACGCCTTCTTCGAGAATTCAGCGCTCTTCGCGAACTCGATGCCGTTCGTAGCCGCCTGCACGCTGTTGTAGCCGATCTTCCGGGCGTAGGCCACCGCCTCCAAGAACAGCGGGTGCATCGTCGGCTCGCCGCCGGAGAACTGCACGGACATCTGCCGGCGCGGCTTGATCAGCAGGGCGTTGTCGAGGATCTCGGTGATTTCATCCCACTCCAGCTCGTGGACGTAGCCCACCTGATTCGCGTCCATGAAGCAGGGGTCGCACATCATGTTGCAGCGGTTGGTGAGGTCCACGGTCAGCACCGCGCCGCGCCCGTGGCGCACGGTGCTCGATCCATGGCGATGCAATGTTTCGTCGTTGTGCGCGGGGATGTCGCGGCCCGGGAATTGGCTCTCGATCCAAGCCAGGAATTTCGAATCGATCGCCATCAGGTCCTCGTACTTGCCGTGCGTGGGGCACTCTTTCACCATCCAGACCTGGCCATCCCGCTCGATGATCTGCGCCTTGATCTCGCCGACCTTCTCGTGAACGAGGTCGGTCCAATCCTTCTGGCCGTTCAGAATCGCATTCCGCGCCTCTTTCACGCAGTCGGGACAGAGAGAGTCCGTCGTCCGCGGCCAGCCGAGCGTGGGCTTCGATTTTTCCCACGACTTCAGCAGCGGCTTATCCGACCACTTCGGCGTGAAGGAAGGGTTGGGATTTCTCTGGTTGAAGAGTTGAACCGTGTTGAAGGTTATCCCCGCCGTCTTGCACAGCGCCCAGTCAAATGACTTCCATAGCTGGGTTCCGAGTCTGCTAGACATATCCCTCCACCTCTCCTTAAAGTCCTTATGAAAAACGCGGCCCGGAATTCCTTTCAGAATCCCCCGGAAAGTATGACCCCTACGAGACACTACGGACCCGTAACCGGTTACGGTACCAGAGTTTGCCTGCATTTCAAGGGTACGTCTAGGACCGTGCGTCGAAATGTGCAAATAGGGGGTCGAATGGCAACCTGGGGCAGCCCAAGGGGAGGGGCCCCTAGTACCCCTGCCTCGCCTAGGAAGCACGGCAAATCCCAAATGTTGGCTTCGGGACCGCGCGGCCGCTCGCGTCACCGTTAGTCCCGAAGCTGTGAATGTAGAGCCGCGGCCTTTAGCGCGGCATTCTTCTTTCGGGCACTGCTAGACTGTGGACACCGCGCCGTGGTTCTAACTGCGGCATCGCTCTCCGCATCCTTGCCAGCGCTTCACTTGCACCTTGACAGTCTGTTAGACCAGCCAAATCAGCCGCCGGCTGCCCCGCATTGCCTTTCGGCTAGGATTGCTGGCAGCCCTGGGCCATCATAGAACGTGAAGGCAGATTATCCGGGGAGATGCTGCCGATGCTTGAAACCATTCTCAAGTGCTTCGAACAGCCCGACGAAATTCGCAGCTTCGAAAAAGGAAAATTCGAAATCGTTCACATTGGCGGCATGACAATCGGTCGCGCCACGTACCAGCCCGGCTGGAAGTGGTCCGTTCACGTCGGGCCCACCGTAGGCGCATCCCGCTGCAACGTCGAGCATGTAGGGCTCGTTCTCTCGGGCTGCGCAACGGCTGCGATAGAGGGCGGCGCGATCCACGAGCTTCGCCCTGGAATGCTCTTTTACATTCCCCCTGGCCCTCCCGGCCACGATAGTTGGGTCGTCGGCGCCGAGCCGTATGTTTCCCTTCACTTCCTCGGCGCTGGCCACTACGCCAAGAAGTAGTCATTGCATCGCTCCGAGATCAGCGTACTAGTCCTCGTACCGATTCTGTCCTTTCGTACAGTACGAAATTTTTTCCATCCTGCTAGCGTGGTTCCGTGCTGTAAAAAGGAGAATCACGAACATGAACGACGCACAACCCAACGACCAATTCGACGCCGAAGGCAAATCCCGCGGCCCCTTCGCCCGCGTCGAACTCATCTACGCCCCCGATCTGCAACGCAACTCCGCCGCTCCGCCGCCGACACGCAAACCGCGCCACAGGCTTTGTAGCGGCGGGTCGGCTGAGGTCGCCGACCCGGCAGCCTCGTTTTCGTCGCCCGGCCCGGCCTCCCGCGATCCTAAACCGCGTCCCGCTCCCACGCACGAAGCCTCCCTCGATCGCCACCGGCGCAAATGCGCCGTCTGCAGCCACCCCGACCGCGAGACGATCGAAGAGCTCTTCCTCCACTGGCACAGTCCCCTCGGCACGGCGCTTCACTACCACATCCCGGTTCGCTCGCTCTTCCGCCACGCCCACGCCACCGGACTCTACGCCGCCCGCCAGGGTAATCTTCGCGCCGTCCTCGACCGGATCCTCGATCGCGTCGAGGACGCCACTGTAACCGGCGACAGCATCATTCGCGCCGTGCGCGCTTACACCTGCCTCACGCCCGATAGCCAGTGGATCGAGCCGCCCCGTCGTTTCGTTTAGGCTGGGATCGACAGTTTCGCCAATACGCAGCCTTCCGGTTCCTGGTCGTCACCCTCTGCCGAGTGTGACGGCACCTATGTGCGCCAGCCAAATAGCTTCCGTTACCCAACACAGGGCCGAGACAGCAACAGAAATCACCAGGTATAGGCGCAGTGTCGAGCGTCCCTCCAGCAATTTCGGCCGGACGATCATGGCGGCCAAAAACAGCAGTGATGGAATCATCAGGGCAGCAATTAGCGAGTAGATGCTAGGCCACATGATCCCGAGGAATATCAAAGCACCGATCACCAAAAACCCGGCGAGTGACAACAGTCTCACCCGGGCTGCTTTGATTGGCGTATTAAGAGGGATAGACAAGATGCCGACGGCGTACACAGATGCCGCGAGAATCAAAAGCCCGACAAAAACGAGCAATTCCAGACCAGGTGTCCGCATCGAGTCTCCGCTATTCGGGTGCCGATATCGAGAAGTCGCCCATCGGGCGTTCGTTTTCCCCGGGCAAGTAAAAGTATGGCCCTGTTTCTCGTCCACCTTTTGTCGTGAACGTCTCCAGCATGGTGGCTTGGTTTTCGCGATTAACAACAAACACTTCAACATCAGGGAACGCATCCCCGGAGAGGTGGCCGCGGTAGTGGACCTGCCCGGAGGTATCCGTCACAGTCATCTTCAGGTGGATATCTATGTCCGCAGCGTCTGGCACGAGGGGGTTTGATCCTGCTATCCAAACCTCCATCGTTGAGTCATTCGGTGCGGCGGCGACAATCGTCGGCGTGCCGGTAGCCGAGAACTTGCCC
>DATLWP010000163.1:0-9447 GCA_035576265.1 Candidatus Polarisedimenticolia bacterium | reverse complement strand
GTCTGCACCGGTCGCCGGACTTTGGCTTCAGCCAGGAGTTCGCCGAGTACCGCGCCTATTCGCCGGGCGACGACTTACGTCACGTGGACTGGAACGTGTTTGCCCGTACGGAGCGGACCTATCTGAAGAGGTATCGCGGCGAAACCAACAGCCTGCTGACGATTCTTTTCGATGCGAGCAACTCGATGAACTACTCCTCGCATACCGTGACCAAGATTGACTACGCCCGCTTCGTGGCCGCTTCGTTGTTCTACTTGGCGATTCACAATCAGCGCGACGCCGCCGGGCTGATCGTCTTCGACGACGAAGTCCGTAACTATATTCGCCCTTCCACGCGGCAAGGGCAGGTCAACCGCCTGCTGCACGGACTGGAGCTCGCCGAGCCTCGCGCTCGAACTGATTTTGCCAAGCCGCTGAATCACTTTCAGGAATTCCTGCGGCGTCGCGGCCTCGTTGTCATCGTTTCCGACTTCTATGAACCACCGGAGCGGATTATTCGAACGATCGAGCCACTGCGTTTCCACGGAAACGAAGTCGTGCTGTTTCACGTACTCGATCCTTGCGAGATTCGCCCCGACCTGGGCGAGCCCGCGATTCTTGTAGATCTCGAGACCCGCGATCGTATCGAAGTAACTCCCGAATACGCTCGCGACGAGTACCGGAGGAAAATCGAGGGGCACATCGCGGCGTTGCGCGACTTGGCTCGCGGCGCCAGGATGGACTATTACTTGCTTCTGACGGACCGGCCCCTGGACGGGGCCTTGCGGGAGTACCTCACGATTCGGCAAGGGAGGAACTGATGGGCTTCCTTGCTCCTGGGTTCCTGATTGGTGCAGCGGCGGTGGGATTGCCGCTGTACCTGCATCTCCTGCGCCGCCACACGACCACTCCGCAACCCTTCAGCTCCCTGATGTTTTTCGAGCCACGAACGCAGAGCTCGATTCGTCACCGTAGGCTTCGTTATCTGCTTTTGCTCTCGCTGAGGCTGGCAGTTTTGATTTCGCTCGCCCTCGCCTTTGCGAACCCCTACATCAATCGCACGACGGTCGTGGCCTCCAGCGACAAGTTGCTCCTCGTCGTCATCGATGACTCATTTAGCATGCGCGCTGGCTCCCGTCTCTCGGACGCCAAGAGGGAAGCGCTCTCCGTGCTGGACTTGCGGAGAGGAGCCGAGCGGGCCCAGGTCGCGGTCCTCGGTTCGCAGCTTCATGTATTGACGCAGCCGATTCAAGATTCGACTGCGCTGCGCGCTGCTGTCGAAAGCATTGGGCCTTCCGACTCTCGTGCGAGCTTTGCAGAGCTGACTCGCGTGATACGTTCCCTGTCCGAAAGCACCCGTGCACTCATCGAAGTTCATCTTTTCAGCGACATGCAAAAGTCGGCCATGCCGGCGGACTTTGCCGAGTTGGCTCTGCCGTCCCGCGTCGCTCTTGTCCTCCATTCCGTTGTAAAAAGCACGCAGCCGAACTGGGTCGTTGAGAGCGTCAACGCGCCAGGAACGGTCTGGGATCCCGGGAAGGCGCGAGTTGAGGCAGTCGTTGCCGGATATCAGACAGCGGCCGCGGTCCGTAAGGTTTCACTGGTCGTCAACGGCAAAAGGATTGCGAGTCAAGACGTAGAAGTGCCTGCCGGAGGACGCGCCAGCACGGAATTTCAGTCCCTCGATGTGCCGTATGGCTTCAGTCGCTGCGAGGTGCGAATCGACTCCGCCGATGCTCTGCCAGCGGACGACACCTATCGATTCGCGGTAGAGCGATCCGATCCTCAGCCCGTTTTATTCGTACATGAGCCGGGGGATTCCCGGTCGCCCTTATATTTCGGGGCGGCCCTGGCCGCGGCAGTTGGGTCTTCCTTTACCTTTGAGGCGGCCACGACCAATCGCGCCACGGGCGTCCCGCTCTCCAGGTACGCTTTTGTAGTCATTTCAGACGTCGTTTCTCTGCCATCCCAACTCGAGAATAATCTGTTGCAGTATGTCCGGGCCGGAGGGGGCGTGTTGATCGCGGCGGGGACATCCACCAGCCATCGCTCCGAGATCCCGGTGTCCAAGAACCGCATTCTAGCCACACGCGACTATGCACAGGACGGTGCGCGGTTCCTTACGGTGGGTGAAATCGATTCGTCTCATCCGTCGACGGAAAACAACAAACACTGGGCGGATGTTAAGGTCTACTATGCCGTTGAAGTCGACCCTGCCGGCTCGCGTGTCCTCGCGAGGCTCACCGACCAGACGCCGTTGCTGCTCGACGACCAGATTGGCGAGGGCCATGTGCTGTTGTTCACATCGGGCCTGGACGATCTGACGAACGACTTGCCGGTTCAGCCGATCTTCGTCCCTTTTGTCAAGCAATCGGCTCGATTCCTCTCGGACACCGCCGATCGCAGTGGCTCGCGGCAAGTAGACTCTTTTTTGAAGCTGCGCGCGACGAACGAGCAAGCGGTCAGCGTCGAAATCGTCGACCCAGCCGGACGCCGGCCTCTGTCGCTTCAGCAGTCAACGTCGGCCGAATCTTATCAACTGGCGAGCAGCGGCTTTTATGACGTCCACTTGGCCAACGGGCGTAGGGATGTCATCGGTGTGAACGCCGACCGACGGGAGTCCAATCTTGAAATCGTCCCGGATGATGTGCTCGCGCTCTGGCGAGGAAGTGACAACACCGTTCCGAGCCAATCCGCAGCGCTGGCCGCGGAGTCCGAACGGGCGAAGCCTTATCGTCTTTGGTGGTACGCTATGGTTCTGGTGCTGGCAGCCGCAATTGCGGAATCGTTGGTCGCTGCCCGGTACCTGGCGACACAGAGGGAAGAGCCGTGACCGCGCGTCAGCAGCTCAATACGTATATTGAGCAGCTCCAACGGCGCTTGCGCATCCGCGCCTTCCTGCGCGGCGCCGCCGTTTTGGCGCTGTCGGCGCTGGTGGCAACCGTCGTACTGGTGTTCATCACGAACGCTCTGGCGTTTTCCAGCGCGAGTCTGACCAGCGCGCGCATCATCCTGCTTCTTGTCCTTGCGGCCTGCATCGCATTCGCGTGTGCCTTGCCTTTAATGCGCCTGGATCGCCGGCGAAGTGCCCGGGAAGCTGAAGCGGTTGTACCTGATTTCAACCAACGCCTTCTTACTCTGGCTGAACGAGCCCCCAATGATCGCGCACCGTTTACCGAACTGCTTGCGGCGGACACATTGACCATAGCGCGCGGTGCCGACGTAGCCAGCGTGGTCCCAAACAAGAAGCTGCTGATTTCACTAGGCATTGCACTGGCGTCCCTAGGCGTTTTGGTTTGGATGATCCTGGCAGGCCCCGGTTACCTTGGTTACGGCGCGGCGCTTCTCTGGGCGGGTGATGCCGGCGCGGAGCCGCTCTACGATCTTCGCGTCACCCCGGGTGACGCGACGGTGAGTAGGAACTCCGATCAGCTCATCAGCGCCCAGCCTCGCGGCATCGAGGCGAACGCGGCACGCATCTACGCGCGCTATGAAAGCGCCTCAACGTGGGAACGACTGCCCATGCACCCTCAACTCGGAACATCCAGCTTCCAGTTTCTGTTTGCCGGGCTACCCGAAGGAGTCGAATACTACGTCGAGGCTGGGCCCTTGAGGTCTCGCCACTTCCATATCCGCGTGACGGACCTGCCAGTCGTCAAACAGATTCGGGTCACATATCATTTCCCCGCGTGGACAGGCATGCCTCCCGTCGTCGACGATCACGGCGGAGACTTGCGTGCAATCGAAGGCACCGATGCAAGTCTTGAAATTTTGATGGACCGACCGCTGCACGATGGCGTTCTCCAGCTGGACAACGACCAGCGGATACCGCTGTTCGGCGGTACGGACCACGTATACAGGGGCGCGATTCGGCTGCACAAGGATGGTTCGTATCACGTTGCCGCGCTGGATCGAGGCGAGCCGGTACGCATCTCCGAGGATTTCTTTATCGAAGCCCGTAAAGCAAGTCCTCCAGAGGTCATCCTCTCGAGACCTGCCGGTGATTATCGTGCGAGCCCGATCGAGGAAGTGACGATTGCGGGCAAGGCGGAAGACGCATTTGGCCTCAGTGGTTTCAACCTGCATTATTCGGTGAACGGCGGCGCCGAGCATGCCGTCAACTGGCTGCAACACAGAGGCCAAAAGACGGGTGAGGGATCGACGGTCATTCGCTTGGAAGATTTAAAAGTTGTGCCCGGGGACATCGTCAGCATCTACGCCACAGCGAAGGATGCGCACGCGGAATCGCGAACGGACATGTTTTTCATTCAGGCCGAGCCGTTCGAACGCGAATACTCCCAATCGCAGCAATCGGGGGGCGGCGGAGGAGGCGGCAACGCTCAGGACGCAATTTCGCAAAGGCAGAAGGAGATCATCGGCTCGACGTGGAAGCAACTCGGTGACCGCAGCACGACGGCGGAAACGGCCGCGCAGACTGCGAAGTTTTTGTCCGGAGTTCAATCCAAGCTCCATGATCAAGCGGTGTCGCTTGCCAATCGTTTGCAGATGCGCGGACTCGTCGCTGAGAATGATGAATTCGTTGCTTTCCAGAAGGACATGAACGCAGCGGCGGACGCCATGAGACCGGCGTCACAAAGGCTGAAAGACCAGAAATGGAAGGATGCAATCCCGCACGAGCAGAAGGCGCTGCAGTACCTTCTTCGCGCCGAGGCGACTTTCCGCCAGATTCAGGTTGCATTCGGCAATGCGGGCGGAGCAAATGGCGGAGGCGGCGGAACTGCGGGCCGTGACTTGGCGAGCTTGTTCGATCTCGAGCTCGACACGCAGAAGAACCAATATGAGACGGGTCAGACCGCGCAATCCGCCAATCAGCGAGCGGAGGAAATCGATGAGGCGCTCCGCAAGCTGGACGAGCTTGCACGTCGCCAGGAACAACTCGCCTCGCAGAACCGTAACAAGTTGCCCCAGCAGCGCTGGCAACAGGAGATGCTGCGCAGAGAAGCCGAGCAGTTGCAACGCCAGATCGAGCAGCTTGCGCGAAACGCCCAGTCGTCCCCGAACTCAACCGGTGGACAATCCTCTGCGGGGGCGTCCGACCCAGCCATCCAAAGGGCGCTCAATCGGCTTAGGCAAGCCGAGGACGATATGCGGCGCGCTTCCTCGCAGGGCCAGAGCCAGGCCGACGCCCGACGCGCCGCAGAACGGCTTCGCGAAGCTGGCAATCTTCTGGGAGGTGCCCAGCTTCAGCAGAACTCCGGCCGCCTCGACAAGCTCGCCCGGGAGGCGGATCGCCTGGCGAACGAGCAACGCAGTCAAACCGATCGGATTCGTGATTGGACTCGCGCGTACGCGGATGGGCCGGACGACAAATCCACTCAAGACGCGCTGCAAAGGCTGGCCGAAGATCGTCAGCGTTTCGCCGACAACTTAGCGCGACTAGAACAGGAGATGCGGGATGCCGTTCGCGATCTCGCCTCAAGCGACCGGGCTGCGGCTGCGAAACTTCGCGATGCCCTGCGCCAGTTGGATCAATCGGGGCTGGATACTCGCGTTCAGCGCAGCGCGGACATGCTTCGTCGCGGTACGAGCCCCGATCGAAATGGCAGCGAGGCGCAGATTGCTTCGGATCTGCAACGCCTCAGCCAACAAGCGCGCGACGCAAGAAAAGCCGTCGGCAGCGACTCCCAACCGGGAGATGCGCAAAGTGCTCTCGATCAGGTTCAGAATCTCCGTGACCGGCTGGAAGCATTGGGCCGCAATTTCAGTGGTCGAAACTCTCCGGGTGGACGCCAAGCAGGGACCGGCGGTCGAAATGGAGCGGCCGGAGAATTTGTCAATCCCGGCGGCGCATACAATGGGCCCGTTTACGGCGGCATTAACGCCGGCAATAATCTTGGTCAGCTCCCGTCACCACCTTCTTCCGAATCGTATCCCGTTCCGGAGCGTGCCTACCGAGAAAGCGTGGCCGAACTCGACCGCCTTCGTCAGGCAGTGAGAGACGATCCGGAATCACTGCGGCAGGTCCAGGAATTGATTCGCGAAATCCAGCGTTTGGACCCGAACCGGCCCCTCGGCAATCCGGCGCTGATCGAGCAACTGCACAATCAGGTGCTTGGAGATGTGGACAAGCTTGAACTGCAGTTGCGACGCGCATTGGACAGCAAGCAGTCCGGCCAAGTGCACAACGCCGATTCTCGCCATGTGCCCCCTGGGTACGAAGACGCGGTGGCCGACTACTTCCGGCGTTTGAGCAAAACGCCTTAAGTCAGGAATGCCACGCGTCGGCGCCTTGGATTGCGAGCGATGCGTCGATGCCGTCCCGGAAGTGCCGAGAATTCTCGACTCCGAACTTCGTCGAATGTTTCGCTCTCTTCGTAATGTCCTGGCATCGGAACCATATATGCGGGCGACCGGTCGATCAGGCGGCGTTTCTCGGAACAGCATGTGACCCCTATCACGGCACGATTCCCCGACGGGACCTAGGCTGAGCTCTGACAGCGGAGAAAGAACCGCCTGGAAGAGGAGTCCATAGGAGACTCAGTGGCAGCCGAGCAAAGTTGACACGAACGATTTGCCGCCGTGATTTACTTAATGCGCGGCGAAGGGGCACCACTCGGAAGGAGCCGGAAGCTAACCACTCCGCTAGTTTAGCCTGAGAAAGATGAGGTATTCCCATGGAAGACGTGATGAAGAGCGAATACGGCGATGTCCGCAAAACGAATTTGCACTTCGATGAAGCCGTAGCACAAATGGAGGCCGGTCTCAGCAGGGAGGGATTTGGCGTACTCTGCCAGATTGACATACAGGCCAAACTCAAGGAGAAGCTGGGAGTGGAGTTTCCAAGATATCTGATTCTCGGGGCATGCAATCCGCCAATCGCGCACGAAGCCCTCCAGCAAGACATCAATTTAGGCCTGCTGCTGCCGTGCAATGCCGTCGTCTACGAGCGCGACGGCCAAGTACATGTCGGCGTCGTCGATGCAGTAAGAATGCTCTCCTTGACCGGTCGCCCCGACTTGGCAGGGTTGGCGCAGCAGGTGAATGGAAAACTCCGACGCGCGCTGGATAGCGTGGAGCCGCAGGCGACTGCCCGAAAGGGAGCTACTTCGTCTTGAGTCGCCTTGCTCGCGTCGGACGTCCTTGGGTGGCCGCGCCCAGCCCAACTAAGCCGGGCTTCGTTGAGACGTACGACGGATCTCGTCGGAGTCGGCACCCATCCCGAGGATCTCGAAGACATCAGGAGCGGCCCCGCCCGAAGAGCGACCCAAACAGGCAATCTAAGCAGCGGTGACCGTCGCACCCGGGCGGACTATCTGGGCGCTTGAGGCGTCGGTTGCTTCGACACGCGATCGCGCCCTATATCGTCGGCCTGCGGCTATTCGACGGCGATTCGCGACCCGTGTTGCTCCGTACTCGAAAGGCGCTCGATGCGCTGATCGATGACAGCGCGAATTGCCTTCAGGAATTCGACCCGCGAATTGGTCAGGTGCTGGCGGACGGCGGGCGAGACCTCGAAGCACTTTCCTAACTGGTCCAAGACTTCGTGGCAGACACAGCGCCCGGTCGCTTCCCGCTCCGTTGCGGGACCTGGTGCTGCCTGTTCGTTGCTCATTGTGCCTCCTTCATCTCCACGGTCAGGACCTGTTCGTCCAGCTTCGCACGGGATGGAAGCAGCGTCGCCATCGAGCGCGGCAAGCCGATGTGCCGGCGGAGCGTACCGATCTCGACGACGAGCTCGTCACCCTTCTTGAACAGCCCGATCTCGCCCTTCGCCGCGAAGGGTAGAAGCAAACGAATTTCGTAGACCCCGTCGGACTTCGCGAAGGTGTAAGGTCTCTCCGTTCGCGTCACCGTCGTGGGATCTTCGTTCTCATCATACAACACCCGCGCTAGCTCTTGCAGCCGCTGTTTGCCGAGGACTTCGTGCGCGAACAGGGGAACGCGCCGAACCGGGACCGGCGCGAAGTATTCCTCGATCTCCTGCAGGACTTTCTCCTGAGACGTGTGCCATTCCCTGAACCACGCGTCGGTAACCTCTGCCGGAAGCAGCCGGTTGACAACCACCGCGTCCACCGTCAAACCGTGCAGGGAGAAGTAAACGAACGCACGTTGCGTCTCGCGCAGGACCATCTTTTCGGGATTCGTGACCAGCCGCACACTGGTGGTGTATGGGTCCTGCATCAGGTCGTCGACGCCTTCGAGCTTCTCGAATAGATCGCGGATGTTCGCGAAATAGCTGTCGGTCGGTAGCTCGAACGGCGCCACGCGATTCGCGATGGGGCGCACCGCTTTGATCAGGTTCCGCTGAAACGGGAATATGTGTTTCATGTACCAGTCGAGCGTCGTGGGCATGCTGATGAAACGCAAGGATTCAGCCGTCGGCGCCGCATCGAGCACGATCACGTCGTACCTTCCCTCGCGGCGGTATTGATTGATGTACATCATGGCGCTGAGTTCTTCCATGCCGGGCAGAATCGCGAGTTCTTCGGCTTCGACGCCGCTAAGACCAGTGGCGCGCAGAACCGAGCTGACGTAAGCGGAGATCTCCTGCCAGTGACGCTTGATCTCCTTTTGAATGTTCAGCTCCAGGATGGAAAGCCGGTCATCGATCGGGAATGGATCGGAGGTTGGCGCGTCGAAAAGGTGCAGGTCCAGATCAAAGGAGTCTGCCAGACTGTGCGCGGGATCAATACTCATCACCAAAGTGCGGTGATTCAGTTCGGCCAGCCTGACGCCCGTGGCGGCCGCAAGGCTCGTCTTGCCGACCCCGCCTTTCCCGCTGAACAGTAAAATTCTCATGGGCCATTATAACAAGCACAGCCACTCAACAAGTAAGCCGCCCCGTGACGATCGGTGTGAGGGCCGTCGGTAACCCGAGTAGGGAGGCCGGCGGGAAACGGTGTGGGCCAGTGCGATCCGAAGACTCTGCCCCTCGCTCTACGCATGAGACGCCATCGAACATCGCTTTGCGTGGGCCTTTGTTACCCCGCCGGACGTTTGGATGGTTCCGCCCAAGGCGCGGAACAGGTACTACGCCGCACCCGTGGGTTTGACTCGCGGGTCCCTAGCCGCTATCCTTAAGAGGAATAATGACTGCAATGTTCGCCGCCTTTTATTAGCGCGTTCCCTCCCGCTCCTGCCGGGGCGATGCTGACTCGCGGTTTTCCCTTTTCCGGACATTCTCTGCTTCCGACAGTTTTAACTATTTTGAGGCCTTACGATGCCGAACTTGACGCTGTTCGAAAAACTCGATCAAATTGAGGCGCGCTACGACGAATTGACGCAGCAGCTCTCCTCTCCGGAGATCCTTGCCGATTCGGCGCGCTACCAGAAGCTCGCAAAGACCCACGCGGAAATGTCCGGAATTGTCGCCAGATACCGCGAGTGGAAGGAAATCGAAAAGGGCTTGCAGGGCGCCAAACAGCTGCTCCTCGAATCCGACGACGCTGAGATGAAACAGATGGCGCACGACGAGACGCGCACTCTCGAGGCTCGCCGCGAAACGGT
>DATLWP010000162.1:0-2032 GCA_035576265.1 Candidatus Polarisedimenticolia bacterium | reverse complement strand
CAATCCCGGGCCGCTGACCATCGCGGCATCTGTGCGCAAAAAGGTCCCGTACGACGGGATCCGTGACTTCACCCCGATTACGCTGATCGCCCGCAGCGCGAGTTGCATGTGCGCCCATCCAAACGTGCCGGCAAGGAATCTCAAGGAGTTCGTCGCCCTTGCCAAGCGCAGTCCCGGCAAAATCAATTACGCCACGCCGGGCGTAGGCACGGTCGGGCATCTCGCCATTGAGAGCTTCGCCGTCCTGGCCGGCATCAAGATGAACATGGTCCCCTACAAGGGCGCCGCACTCTATCTCATCGACCTCATGGCCGGGTACATCGATTACGCCCAGGTGCAGGTTGCGCAAGCCGCGCCCCATGTGAGCAACGGAAGGTTGCGCGCGCTTGGCGTCACCGCGAGCCAGCGCTCGTCGCACCTGCCCAACGTCCCGACGGCCATTGAACAGGGCTTCAAAGGCTGGACGAGCTACAACTGGAACGGCATCCTGGCTCCTGCCGGCACGCCGCAGGCCATCGTTGATCGGATCAACGCCGTGCTGTCCAAACAGCTCAGGGATCCCGCCGTGCGCAAGCAGCTCGAAGCCATCGGTTACGAGCCGGCCGGCGAAGGTCCCGCAGAATTCGCGGAATTCATGAAAGAAGAAACGAAAAAATGGGCCGATGTGGCAAAAAAGGCAGGCATCAAGCCCATTTAGTTTCCGTACGTCGTGACTGGTGAGTCGTGAGTCGTGAGTGGTGAATGAAGTCCCGTAATGGGTGATGGGTAATGCGTTTTGCGAAACACCCGTCACTCATCACCCATCACCCATCACGAATTAAGGAGAAGAACGTGGCAGAGAAGAAAGATCCGCCGTATTTCATGTACTTTCCCGGCAACTACCGCTGGTCGGCAGCCTTCATCAACATGATCGGCAGTATTGCCTATGGCGGCGCCGAGATCGGCGAGCTGCACAAGATCGGCCGCATGCTGAAAGACAAGGGTCCGGAAGACGATGCCGCGTGGTTCGACGCATGCGTCAAGGTGGCCGAAGGCGTGCATGCCTATGCCAGGAAGTGGGACCAGCAGGGCCACCGGTTTTCCGCCGCCCATGCGTATCTGCGCGCCTGCAACTATTACCAGATGGCCGAGCGCTTCCGGACGCCAAAGGACAAGACCGGGCTCGACGCCTACCGCACCGGCGTGGAGTGCTTCCACCGGCACGTCGCGCTCACGGATCTCAAGATCGAAATCGTGGAGATACCGTACGAGGGCAAAAGCCTGCCCGGGTATTTCGTGCACGCGCAGAATGCGGCATCGAAACGCACGCCGTGCGTCGTGTTTTTCGACGGGCTGGACGTCACCAAGGAGATCCAGTTCGTGCGCGGCGTGTCCAACCTGGCGAAGCGCGGCATCTCGTGCCTGGTGATGGACGGCCCCGGCACCGGCGAGGCGATCCGCTTCCGCGGCCTCGTGCTCCGTCACGATTACGAGGTCGCGGGCAGCGCTTGCATCGATTTCCTCGAGAAGCGCGCCGACGTGGATCCGAAGAAGATCGGCGTCGTCGCGATCAGCCTCGGCGGCTACTACGCCCCGCGCTGCGCCGCCATGGAGCCGCGTTTTGCTGCGTGCATCGCCTGGGGCGCGCAGTGGGACTACCACGCGACCTGGAAGAAACGGATTGACGCCTCCTTCAAGACCTCGCTCTCTGTGCCGGGGCATCACATCATGTGGATTCTCGGCGTCGACTCGCTCGACGCGGCGTTGAAGGCCCTCGAGCCGTTCAAGCTCGACGGCGTCATGCAAAAGATGCGTTGTCCGTTTCTGCTCGTGCACGGCGCGGACGACGAGCAGATTCCGCTCGCCGACGCTCAAAAGCAGTTCGATGCCTGCGGCTCGAAAGACAAGACTTTCCGCGTCTACACCGCCGAGGAGGGCGGCGCCCAGCACTGCCAGCGCGACTACCTCACGCTGGTGGTCGCGGAGATGTGGAACTGGTTCGAAACGAAATTGCTTCGTGATGGGTGATGGGTGACGGGTGATGAGAGCCAGG
>DATLWP010000161.1:0-6960 GCA_035576265.1 Candidatus Polarisedimenticolia bacterium | reverse complement strand
GTCTCCGTCGAGCGGTAGTTCTGCTCCAGCCGCACGGTGCGCGTGCCGGGGAAGAGGTCGGGGAAGGAGAGCAGGTTCTCGATCTCCGCGCCGCGCCACGAGTAGATCGACTGGTCTTCGTCGCCGACGACGCAGACGTTTTTGCTCGCGCCGGCCAGCAATCGCACGAGTTCCTCCTGCGCGCGATTGGTGTCCTGAAATTCGTCGACCATCACGTACTGGAAGCGCGCAGTCCAGAGCGAGCGCACGCCGGGATGCTCGCGAAGCAATTCGACGGCGCGCAGGAGCAGATCGTCGAAATCAAGCGCCGCTGCCTTGCGGAGGATTTCGTCGTAGGCGCGAAAAACTTTGGCCGCATCCTGGCGGTTGTGATCGCGCATCTGGACAGCCTGCGACTCCATTTCGCGGGCGGTGATGCCATGATTTTTCGCGTGGCTGATCTGCGCGCGCAAGGTGCGCGGCGGGTAATCCTCAGCCGAGAAGCCAAGCTGGAGGAGCGCGCGCTTCACCGCGGAGGTCTGATCGTCGTCGGCGTAGATGGCAAAATCGCGCGGAAGCCCGGCGTGCTGCGCTTCTCGGCGCAGCAGGCGCGCGCAGAAGGAGTGAAAGGTCGAGACCCAGACATCCGACGCGTCGCGGCCGCTCGCGCGCAGCAGATTGCCGATGCGTTCCTTCATCACATCCGCGGCCTTGTTCGTGAACGTGACGGCCAGGATTGCGCCCGGCGGCACTCCTTGCTCGATCAGGTGCGCCACGCGGTAGGTGATCACGCGCGTCTTGCCCGTCCCCGCGCCCGCCAGGACCAGCAAAGGGCCTTCGGTTGCGAGTACGGCTTCGCGCTGGCGCTCGTTCAACTCGGCAAGAAGCGGGGAAGTTCCGGCAGATTTGCTCACGCACGAATTCTATCTGACGGAACGCGATCGGGCAATTTTCCCATTTTCGTGTCACCAAGCTGGAGACGAAAACTCTGCTACAATCGGCGGGCTTCTTCGGAGCTTCCTCGACAAATGAACCAGGTGAAGCTGCCTCATTGGCTGCAAAAAATCGTGACGGTGATGGGCGGCGGCGGAATTTTCCTCGTCGCATTCTTCGATTCCTCGGTTCTTTCGTTTCCGTTCGTGACGGACGCGCTGGTGATCGAGCTTTCGATCCAGCGCCCGGCACGCATGCCGTACTACTGCGGGATGGCTGCGGTCGGCTCCCTGGCAGGCTGCATTTGGCTCTATTTTCTGGCCAAGAAAGGCGGCGAGGTATTTTTTCAGCGCCGCGCGGGGAAGAGCGCGCAGCGAGCCAAACTCTGGGTGCAGAGTAACGCATTTCTCAGCACCTTCATTCCCAGCATCTTGCCTCCGCCATTTCCATTCAAGGTTTTCGTGCTGGCCGACGGGGTGTTTCAGGTTCCGCTGAGGTCGTTCGTGCTGGCGCTGCTGATCGGCCGCGGACTGCGCTATTTTGTGGAAGGACTTTTGGCGGTTCGCTACGGCGAGAGGATTCTTCGGTTTGTGATGTCGCATGAGACCGGCGTGGCGGTCTCGGTGTTCGCGGCGCTCGCGCTGCTCTACGCGGCGAGCCGCTGGATTTCAGGCAAGCCGTCGCACAGCTAAATCCCGATTAGCGATTCGGCGACGAGGCGAAGCGAAATTCCTCGTTCTTGATCTGCAAACCGCTGTCCAGATCCACGCGCACGAAAACGTTGGCCGGCTCCATGTCGTCGGACGCAAAGCGAAGGTCGCGCACTTCAAAACGATAGCCGGCTTCCCATCGCTGGACGCTGGCGAACGGGAAATCGGCGTACGTGAGAAATCTTGCGACTGCGTCAGTTTTCTCTGCGGCGCTGAGAGCGGCGGAGTCGCTCGGCTTGTAATGCGTCAGGCTGCGGTCGGGATCGAATCGCGCGTTCGCGCCGAGCGGGACTTCCACGGTTTCGATCGTGTTGTCCGTCACCACGATACCTCGCCAATCGAAAGGAGCGGAGGATTCCGGAAACGCCCCGGCGGAGAGCGGCACGAGTCCGTGGTATTCCCGCGACACCAGCAGGTCGATCGCCTGGCTGCGCAAGTGTGCTCGCGCACCCAGGTAGGCAACCAGCAGCAGCAGGGTGACAACGGCCGCGCGGCTCCCTCCGTCCTTTTTCTTGTGCTCGCCCACCTCTTCGCTCACAAGGCGCAACAGAAGCGGCAGCAGAAGTCCGACCACGAGGAGAAGCAAAATCCACAGGTCGAGATCGGTCGTGAGGTCCCATCCGGACCAGTGCGCTCGAAATGGCCAGAGAAGCTGCACGCCGACACCGCTCGCCACGTCGAGAAGTAGATGCCCGGCGGAGCCGACTGCACACACCGCAAACGCAGGCAGGAATGCGAGGGGCGGGAATTTTTTCGCTTGCGCCGCCTTCGTTGCGGGCACTTTCTTATCGAGCACGCAAAACGCCCCGGCGATTGCGCCGGCCATCAATGCTGCGCCCGCAACCGAATGCAGCGCCGTGCGGTGAAATCGCAGGAATGCGCTCGCCCCGCCGAAGTAGCTCGCGTAATCGAGATCGGGCGCGACGCCGGAAACGACCAGCATGGTGGTGCCGAACCGCGGCAGGCGCCGCTGCCCGGTCCGCGCGAGCGCGAGCGATGCGAACGCATGTGTGAACGGTTCCATAGTCGCGTCCTGCCGGCCAGAATCGATTTACCGTGCCGGCGGCGTCACCAGCGACAACGCGTCGGGCACGATCCGAAACGCGAGCGGCAGCGGGCCGACCGGCTCGCCGTCGACCTGAGCGTACACCGTTTCGCTCCCGGCGGGCTTGCAAATCGCATCCGTTGCCTTCCAGACCTCGATGTCAGGCCGGTTGCGGAGCCTGCCGAGCCACAGCGCGGGCAGGCACGCGAGATAGCCCCACCGGCTGCGGCTCGAATTGATCAGCAACTCGAAGGAATCCTCGAAAAGGCTTGCGCCGGTCGTGATCTTGAACGGACCGCCGTAATGAGCGGTGCGTCCGGCGATGATGATCGTCGCGCCACGTTCCTTCCCGCCCGAGAGCACCCGCATCTCGGGAAACGCGTAACGTACGAGTTGGCGCATTCCCTCTGCGAAGTACGCCACGATTCCGGCATTCTTCTTCAGAATTTCGTCGACGCCGTTGACGATTGCGCCGTCAGGCCCTGCGCCCGCGACGCAAAGAAAGTAGCGTCCCTCGCGAGGCAGGAATTCCGGAGCGCTGCCGTCCGTGGGGACTGCGATCCCGAGCGCGATTCGCCGGACCGCGCCGCCGGGGATGAGCCGCGCGGCGTGGGGAATGTCCCATGGAATGCCGAGCTCCTTGGCCAGAATATTCGCGGTTCCCGCGGGCAAGAGCGCCATCGGCACCTGGCTGCCGGCCAAGCCGTTGATGATTTCGTTGATCGTGCCGTCGCCGCCGCATGCGATCACCAGATCGCGCCGTTGAGAGACCGCCATTTGCGCCAAGTTCTTCGCCGATCCCGGTGCCGACGTGGCGGCGACCTCCGCTGTGATCCCCGCCTCTTTCAGAATGCCAACGGCCCGCTCGATTTCGGCGAAGCGGCGGCGGCGCCTGCGTCCGCTCGTCGGGTTGTAGATCAGAAGCGCTTTCTTCAGGGCGTCGGGCATCTGGCCGTCCCAGGGTTTGGCAACAGTCGGGCATTGTATACTACACGGGAGTTCGGACCGCCTGTATCTCGCTGATGTCGAAATACCCGAGGCTCGAATGCCAAAAGGACGCGACGCCGCCAAAGAGATCGAGCGCCTGCGCGAAGAGATTCGCCGCCACGAATATCTCTATTACGTCGTCGACAATCCCGAAATCTCCGATGCCGCGTTCGACCGCCTGGTGAAGCGGCTCGAAGAGCTCGAAGCCGAGCACCCCGAACTGGTGACGCCGGATTCGCCCACGCAACGAGTGGGAGGCGTGCCCCGCGAGGGCTTTCAAGCTGTACGTCACAAGACTCCGATGGTCAGCCTCGACAACGCATTCTCGCTGGAGGAGCTACATGCGTTCGACCGGCGCGTGCTCGAACACACGGGGCGCGAAAGAGTTGATTACATTGCGGAGCATAAGTTCGACGGTCTCAGCTTGTCGCTGATCTACGAGAAGGGCGCGCTCGTCTGCGGAGTGACTCGCGGCGACGGCACCACCGGTGAAGACGTCACCGCGAACGTAAGGACCATCCGCTCCATACCTCTGTCGATCGATTCGGCGCTGCTGAAGAAAGCAGGGCTGCACGGAAACTTCGAGGTGCGCGGCGAAGCGATCATGACGCGCAAGGCCTTCGAGGAATTGAATTCTCAGCAGGCCGAGCAGGGAGGCAAGATTTTCGCCAACCCGCGCAACGCGGCCGCCGGATCCATCCGTGTGCTCGACCCGAAGATCACGGCGTCGCGGCGCCTTGATTTCTGCGCCTACTACGTCCTCGTGGACGGCCGGGCAGCCAAGAAGCGGCTCTCGGACGAGTTGGAAGCGCTCTCGACGCTGCACTTCAAGGCCAGCGAGGATTGGAAGCTCTGCCGCTCGATCGACGAAGTCGAGCGCTACATCCACGCTTGGGAACCGAAGCGCGAGAAACTTGATTACGAGATTGACGGCATCGTCGTCAAGGTAAATGAAGTCTCGCTGCAAAACGAGCTGGGCTTTACGGCCAAAGCCCCGCGTTGGGCCCTGGCTTACAAGTATCCTGCGCACCAGGAGACCACCGTCGTCAAAGAGATCGGCGTGGGCGTCGGCCGCACCGGGGTACTGACGCCGGTGGCCTTTCTTGAGCCGGTGCAGATCGGCGGAGTCACGGTGAGCCGCTCAACGCTGCACAACATGGACGAGATCGAACGGCTCGGCATACACGTAGGAGATACGGTGCTGGTGGAGCGAGCCGGCGAGGTGATCCCGCACGTCCTCAAGGTTGTGAAGCATGGCACGCACGAAAGATCGTTCCAGATGCCTGAGAAATGCCCGGAGTGCGGCACGCGCATTCACAAAGCCGAAGGCGAGGTGGCATATCGCTGCGTCAACGTATCGTGCCCGGCGCGGCGAAAGGAGTCGCTGCTACATTTTGCGTCGCGGCGCGCCATGGATATTGACGGGCTGGGCGAGAAAATCGTGGACCAGCTCGTGGACAAGGGCATCGTCAAAGACTTCGCGGATCTCTACAAGCTCGATCTCGACACTCTCGCGGGACTCGAGCGCATGGCGGAAAAATCGGCGCAGAATCTGCTCGACGAAATCGCCGCGAGCAAGAAGAACGGACTGGCGCGCCTGATCTACGCGCTCGGGATTCGCATGGTGGGCGAGCGCACCGCGCAACTTCTCGCCGAGCATTTCGGTTCGATGGACAAGCTGGCAAAGGCGAGCGAAGAAGAATTGACCGGGGTGACGGAAGTCGGCCCAAAGGTTTCCGAGGGTATATTCGAGTTTTTCTCCGAGTCCGCGAACCACAAGCTCATCGAACGTCTTCGCGACGCGGGCGTGGTCATGCGAGAAGAGCGCCACGTAGCTAAGGGAACGAAATTCGCAGGCATGACGTTCGTCTTCACCGGCACTCTCGCCAACCGCACGCGCGAAGAAGCGGAGGCGCTCGTGGCGGCGAATGGCGGCAAGGCCGCATCGTCCGTGAGCAAGAAGACCACCTACGTGGTGGCCGGCGCGGACCCTGGCTCGAAGTACGACAAGGCGAAGGCACTCGGCGTCACCATCCTCGACGAGGCTCAGTTCGAAAAGTTGCTGAATGCCCGGTAAACACTGGTTCGGGCTGGGCCGCTGAACAGGCGCCGGATAGCGTATAATGGCTGTAGCGGGTGAGCCGGGTGATCGCCGGTCCCGGTAAACCGGGACGGGAGGAAAGTCCGGACTCCAGTCGTGGTGAACTCGCAAGAGTCGGCCACGACAGGGCAACGCGCCTGGTAACGCCAGGGGGTTGCGCCACCGGAGGCGCGAAAGCGCATCCGGGCGACGCGGCTACGGAAAGTGCCACAGAGAATAGACCGCCGGTGATGCTTGCACCTCTGCGGCAGGCTTTTGGCAAAACCAAGAGCCCGCCTCGTTCGGTCGAGCGCATTTGGCAAGGGTGAAAAGGTGGGGTAAGAGCCCACCGCCCGGATGGCAACATCCGGGGCACGGAAAACCCCGCGTGGAGCAAGGCCAAATAGGAGGGGAGGGCTGGCCCGGCCCGTATGCGCTCCGCTCGCAAGAGCGGGACGCTCTGACCCTCGGGTAGGCTGCTTGAGTCCCGGAGCGATCCGGGACCTAGAGGAATGATCGCCGCGCTTCGCCCGGCGAAGCTGGACTTGTTTCAGCGTGGTCGGGCGCGACGCACAGAATCCGGCTTACAGGCTCACCCGCCAAATTTTCGCCCTCGGAGCAAATCCGTTGGGTTCGCGCGGCCTCGGGAAGGATTTGCGCCGAACGTCGAGCTTCTACGCCTCTTTGTAAACCGCCGCGCCCGCGATGCTTGCCACGACGATCTCCACTAATCCAACGAGTGTCGCGATACACAGCAACCGAACTCGAAAAAGTCCCGCTACTGCCAAATACGCATTGGGAATCGCGTAGGCTAACACCCAGATCCCGACACCCGTGATAGCTGCGGTCTTGGCGCCCGCACCGTAGCGAGGCCTGGCGGCCGCATAGACCCAGATCGCGGTGATTCCAGTCACGAAACCGAGCAGGAGGAAAATCGGAATCGCTCCCGACCGCATCGCAACTCCGAGAGTCTTCATCGCCGCTTCCATTTCCGAGGCAAGTACGTAAGTGTTCAGAACATACTCGAATATGTTGATCACCACGCCGGCGAGCAATCCACCTAGAAATACACGGCCCCAGTCGATCTTGCCCATCGCGTTCCCCTTTTTGAATCGGCGTTCCCGAGAGGAAATTTGGGCCGAGGCTAGTTGGAAACCACTCGAAAGTCAAGCAAGCGGACGAGCGGTACGGTGAGATCGAGCGGAGCGGATTTGTTGGTTGATAAA
>DATLWP010000160.1:0-9524 GCA_035576265.1 Candidatus Polarisedimenticolia bacterium | reverse complement strand
GGCTTCTGCGGGAAGCTCGCGTCGTCGTGCGCGATAAAAGGTGCGGCGTGCCTGCTATTCCTCGCCGCAAATATGAAGGCGAGAAGCGCTACGAGGAAAGCCAGCTCAAGCGCGGCCCAGTATGCCCAGTACAGCCTCGCGCGATCCCTGCCTCTTTTTCCGTCCGGCTCTTCAGGAATTTTCGCCGAGGCCCCCATCGCGTAGTTGATGATGCAATCGTTCTGCCAGCATCGGTTCGTTGATTTTGTTCGGTATGGCCCACCACGAGCGGAGACACCCGCGCGTCCAAAAGAGTTGGGCTGCCCTAATTATGCAGAGGATTCTCGGTGCAGCGGCCGCTGTGCTTTTCTGAAGCAGTTTGGTGTGAGTAGTACCCGCGTTCTAATACGAGCGGGGAGAAACGGGATTTCGCACCGGCGCGTTTGCCGGAATGGCACTCATGCCCGGCGGGCTTATCTCGTCAGGGGAACGCCTACCTTACCTGAGTCGTTCTGGCTTGGCGCACACGAGCAGCCTCGCTCAGTTCCTTTTGCCATTTCCAGAACATGAATCCGAAAACCGTTAGCGGGGCGATAATGCATATGGCAGCGCCCAAGATAAGGAGGCCCAGGAGAGCACCATTAACCACAGTTCCGGTCATTCCCTTCTCCTTCTGCCTACCCCACCCAGTGCCCAGGGATGCAAGTGTAAGCTTGTGAGGTGACCTCGTCAAGGGTACGAAAGGCCCAGTCCGGCTTCGATTCGGTAAGGCGGCATGCGATAATGCCGCGTGGCCGCGATAAGGTTTGCGCTCCGCGTGTAGAGCACGCCGGACTCTCTCGCTTCAGGAGAAGGAGCCACTCTCATCACAGCGGGCCAGCCGGAAAATGAAATGGTTCGTCGCGCAATCCTCGGCGGCTTTACGCATCTCCGCACCGGGCCGGGACGGAAGCAGGATTGAGAAGGAGGGATAAGCTATGAAGCGTTGCTATCAAGGGGCGGCAATCGCCCTCGGTCTCGCGTCTCTTTTATTCGTCGCCTCCCACGGTGAGTATTGGGGGCTGCGCACCTACGCTGCGGCGGCTGGCACTCCCGATATCGGCCCTTACGTGGATTTTCACGGACAGACGCCGGGCAGGGTTCACAGAATCACTCCGGCGGATCTGCCGAAGCCGTATGCGACGAAGTCGGTCGCGAACCCTCCGAAGATCGTGCCGCGCCCTTCCGGCGCCATGCCGCAGGCGCCGGCGGGATTCAAAGTCCAGCTCTACGCCGACAACTTGAAAGGTCCGCGGCTGATTCGGACGGCCCCCAACGGCGACCTGTTCGTGGCCGAAAGTTTTTCGGGGCGCATTTCCGTTTTCCGGGGAATGACGAAAGACGGCAAGTTCGAGAAATCGGACGTCTTCGCAAGCGGTCTGAGGATGCCGTTCGGGATCGCATTTTATCCTCCTGGCCCTGATCCGAAGTACGTGTACGTGGGAAACAATAATGCTGTCGTGCGCTTTCCGTATCAGAACGGAGACATGAAAGCGCGGGGGCCGGCGGAGGCGGTCGTTCCCGAACTTCCCACCGGCGGACATCCGAGTCGCAACGTGATCTTCTCGCTCGACGGAAAGCAGATGTTCATCGCCATCGGCTCGCGCGCCAACGTGTCGGACGTGGATACGGACAAGAGCGAATTCCACCGGGCCAACATTCTCGTCGCAAATCCGGACGGCTCGGACCTGCGCATCTATGCGTCGGGAATTCGCAATCCGGTCGGTATCGCCGTGGATCCTCGCTCGGGCCTGCTCTGGACGTCTGTGAATGAACGCGACCTGCTCGGCGATTTCCTTCCGCCCGATTACATCACCCACGTCGAGGAGGGCGGCTTCTACGGCTGGCCGTGGTACTACATCGGCGGCAACCAGGATCCGCGCTTCGAGGGCAAGCACCCCGAACTGAAGGACAAGGTGATTGTGCCCGACGTGCTCGTCCAGCCCCATTTCGCTTCGCTGGACTTGACTTTCTACGAAGCCAAACAATTCCCGCAGCAATACCAGCGTCAGATATTCGCCGCGGAGCACGGATCGTGGAACCGGTCGGTCCGCGCGGGCTACGAAGTGATCTTCGTCCCGCTGAAGGACGGCCGCGCGACGGGCGAATATCAGGATTTCCTCACTGGGTTTGTGACTCCGACCGGAGACGTCTGGGGCCGTCCCGTGGGAGTGGCCGTGGCGCCGGATGGGTCGTTGATGGTGACGGATGACGGCTCGAATTCCATCTGGCGGGTCAGCTATACGAAGAAATAGGCGCTGCGAAACGCTCGGCGGCTGCAAGGTCTCCCAGTTCGGCGGCTCTAAGCGGGAACGCGGTCAGAAAATTCAAGTAGAGCCGTGCGTCACACACGGGGGTGACCCCCATCACCGCGCAAAAATCCTTCCTGGTGTAAACACAAAGCTGGAAGTTTAGGGCTCGGGGAAACCTTACACCTGGTTGCCGCGAGTCCCGGAAAGGAGCCTGTCATGCTTGAACTATGGGAGCCACGACGCTTTTATCGTGACCTTTTCGACTTCCGTCGGAATTTCGATGAAATCTTCAACCGGATGCTTGGAACGACGCCAGTTGCAGAGACCAAACTCCTTGGGGAAGTGTTCGCACCGCCGATCGAGGCATGGACCGATCCGGAGGCAAAGAAGTTTTATCTCCGGGTTTCGGTGCCGGGCATTGATCCGAAGGATGTGAAAGTCGAAGTGCAGGGCGACATGCTGACCATCTCCGGTGAGCGCAAGAAGGTCGAGACGAAGAAGGAAGTCAACTACACCCATCGTGAAATCACCTATGGCGCATTCGAAAGGGCGATGACCCTTCCGGAGGGCGTGGAGGCCGACAAGCTGGTCGCGGAATTCACCAACGGCGTGCTGGAAATCAACGCACCAATGGCCGCGGCAGCACTGCCACGCCGCATCGAAATCAAGCCAGTCCTGAAGAAGGCCGCCTGAACGATCGAGCGCCTAACCATCCGACCCGAGGCGTGAAAACGCCTCGGGTCTTTTGTTTTCGGGGCAGTTGATTCCGCACACGGGTCACTTCACCTCTCAACGAGAGCGCGACGAGGCGATTTCCGAGGCGTTGACAAAGCGGATTGCGTGCGGATAGCATCCATGCCATTAGGCGTTCCGATGCTGTGCATCGCGCGCCGAGGAGCATCCCATGTCCGTTTACCTGGAAGAATTGTCGACCGTCGGCGCCGTCCGTTTCCCGGATATTCCGCTTTACCAGGGTTTCGGCGCGCCGGTGCGCTTGGAAGCCGATCTGCGCGATTGCGAAGTGACCTACGGCGAAGTGCCGAAGGACCTCAACGGCATCCTCTACCGCTGCGGCCCGGATCGCCAGTACCCTCCGATGGGCGGCGACGACATCTTCATCGACGGCGAAGGCATGGTGGTGATGTTCCGCTTCGAAAACGGCCACGTGGACTTCAAGAGCCGCTACGTGCGCACCGAGCGCTTTCGCTTGCAGGAAAAGCACCGCCGCACGCTCTTCGGGCGCTACCGCAACCGCTACACGCGCGATCCCATCGCGAAGAACTGCAATTCGGGCGCGGCCAATACGAACGTGGTCTGGCATGCGGGCAAGCTGCTCGCGCTTAAAGAAGACGATATGCCCTACGAGCTGAATCCTTACACGCTCGAAACGCTGGGCCGCTACGACTACAACGGCGCGATCAAGTCGCTTTGGATGTCCGCGCATCCCCATCTCGACCAAGCGACCAACGAGCTTTTGACGTTCGCGTATCAGGCCAAGGGCGACGGCACGACCGACGTCGCCTATTTCGTGATCGGGCCGGACGGCAAGCTGAAGCATGAGGTCTGGTTCAACGCGCCGTGGGCCGGCATGGTGCACGACTTCGCCATCTCCGACAAATACGTGATCTTTCCTTTCTTCCCGCTGCTGACCGATGTGGATGTATTGAAGAAGGGCGGGCCGTTCTACACGTGGCACCGCAATTTGCAGACGGTGGTGGCGGTTGTGCCGCGCTACGGCACCGCCGACCAGGTGCGGTGGTTCCGCGGCGATACCAGCTTCGCGGGGCACATGATGAACGGCAGCACGAACGGCTCGAAGGTGAGCCTCGACGTGTGCCTGTCGCGCGGAAGCTCGTTCCTCTTCTTCCCGAATCACGACGGCACGCCGCCCGACCCCGCGGAGTCCATCCCTCATCTCACTCGCTTGACTTTCGACCTGGCGGGCCGCACGGAAGACTACAAAACCGAGCAGCTCTACGATTGGATGTGCGAGATGCCGCGCGCCGACGACCGTTACTACGGCAACGGGACGTATCGCAAAGGCTACGTCATTTGCCGCGATCCGCGCACGCCTGGCTCGGGGAATATCGGATTCGGCGCCGTCGGCCAGTTCGATCACAAGACAGGCAGCTCGAAGATCTGGAATCCCGGCGCGGATTCCGGCGTGCAGGAGCCGCTGTTCGCTCCGCGCAAGCCGGATTCGCCCGAGGGCGATGGCTACCTGCTCACGCTCGTGAACCGAATGGCGGAAAATCGGAGCGATCTGGCGATCCTCGACGCGCAAAACGTCGAAGCGGGGCCCGTCGCGATCATCAAGCTGCCGCATCGCGTGCGCATGACGTTCCACGGCATGTGGGTTTCGCAGCAGGCGCTCGAGAACGGCAGCTACGCGGCCGTGCGAACGGCGTAGAGTCCTGCTTCCTAGCCATCCCCATCCTCCCCGCATTTCTGCAAAGGATGGACACCCGCAAAATCAAAGGCGAAGGTCCGGCCACCCGCGCTTTCGATGTAGGATGGCGTGCAGGGAAGGTGAGCCATGGCCGGGGCGCATCGAGTGGTGATCATCGGCGGAGGCTTTGGCGGGCTGAGCGTCGCGCTGAAGCTGAAGCGCGCGCCGGTGCAAGTGACGCTCGTAGACCGCCGCAACTACCACCTCTTTCAGCCGCTGCTCTATCAGGTTGCGACCGGCTCGCTTTCTCCCGCCAATATCGCTTCGCCGCTTCGTAATATCGTCAAGAGGCAGAAGAACACGCGTGTGCTGCTCGCCGAGGCGACCGGCGTTGACGCCCGCCACCGCCGCGTGATCTTCAGCGACGGCGAGATCGAGTACGACACGCTCGTGGTCGCCACCGGCGCGAGCCATCAATATTTCGGCCACGACGAATGGGAAAAATTCGCGCCCGGGCTGAAGACCGTCGAAGACGCCACGGACATGCGCCGGCGGATCTTGCTTGCGTTTGAGGCCGCCGAGCGCGAGCGAGATCCAGCAAAGCGGTGCGAATGGATGACGTTCGTGATCGTCGGCGCGGGGCCCACCGGCGTCGAGCTGGCCGGGGCGCTCGGCGAGATCGCCAACGACACGCTGCGCCGCGATTTCCGCTCGATCGATCCCTCGACCGCGCGAATCATTCTGGTCGAAGGCACGGATCGCGCGCTTCCGGCCTATCCGCAAAAACTTTCGGCGGCGGCTCGCAGGATGCTCGAGCGTCTCAGCGTCACGGTGCGCACCGGCGCGCTAGTGACCGACATTCGGGAGCGCTCCGTGACGATTCGCGAGGGCGAACGCAGCGAAGAGATTCCCACGCGCACGGTGCTGTGGGCCGCGGGAGTGCTGGGCTCGCCGCTCGGGCGCATTTTGTCCGAGGCCGCGGGCGCGGCGCTCGACCACGCCGGGCGGGTGATCGTCGAGCCCGATCTGACCGTACCAGGGCATCCTGAGATTTTCGTGATCGGCGATCTCGCGCACTTCAGCCATCAGACCGGAAGCCCCCTTCCCGGCGTGGCGCAACCGGCGATTCAGGAGGGCCGCTACGTGGCGCGCGCGATCGAGCGGCGTCTGCGAGGAGAAAGGGTCGCGCCATTTCACTACGTGGATAAGGGAAATCTGGCTACCATCGGCCGTGCCGCGGCCGTCGCGGATATCTTCGGGCTGCAGCTCTCGGGCGTGCCCGCGTGGCTGATCTGGCTTTTCGTCCACCTGCTCTACATCGTCGAATTTCAGAATCGCCTGCTGATTGCCTTGCAGTGGGGCTGGATGTACTTCACCTACGACCGTTCGGCGCGCCTGATCACGGGGAAGAATCCGCTGCCGCTCGACCTCTAGGCGCGGCCATCTCGCCTGACGCGCCGCAACGCGCGGCTTCATCAAACGGCAGCCCGAAATCGACCGCATCCTCCCGCTCGTTGAGGAATCCAATCCCCTGAGATACTCCCGGCTGTAACTGGGGCACTGATGCGGCGGCATGTCCCGCGGTCCGGGCGAACTCGACCTCGCCGCATCTCTGTGGCAACATAGCGACAATCGGAATGGAGCAAATCAGAGAGGTTTTCAGACATGGCTAAGGCGACTTTTGCCGCGGGATGCTTCTGGGGCGTGGAAGATGCCTTCCGGCAGGTCAAGGGCGTGACTTCCACGACCGTCGGCTACACCGGCGGCCACGCGAAGAATCCGACCTACAAGGAAGTCTGCACGGACCGGACCGGCCACGCCGAGGCAGTCGAGATCGAATTCAATCCCAGCGAGGTCTCCTACCGGGAGCTTCTCGCCGTCTTTTTTCAGAGCCACGATCCGACCACGCTGAATCGGCAAGGCCCCGATATCGGCACGCAATACCGCTCCGCCATCTTTTTCCACGACGCCGAACAGGAAGCGGCCGCGCGGGAGGCCAAGGCAGGGCTCGAAAAAGCCGGTGTCTTCAAGCGGCCAATTGTGACCCAAATTATCGCTGCGCCCGACTTCTACCGTGCCGAGGAATATCACCAGAAATATTTCGAAAAGCACGGCATGCGGTCCTGCCGCCTGCCGTAATCTGGGGCCGGGGAGCGCCCATCCGTGTGGAACAGACGCCATCCCCGGAGCCCCGCTACACCGTGCTCTTTTGCGTACCCCGTTCGTTGACGCTCCCTAGGCGCTGCTGTATCATTGGAGGGTTTTGGAGGAAACGGGAGGCACGCGCCGCGCATCGTATTATCGTGCCGATGGGCGCGGGCAAATGGGGTGCGGGCAGCATAGAACGAAAGCGGGCTTGCGGGATTGTCCTACTTTTTCCGTCTATACATGACTGATCCAGGGAAGGGTCGGGGTGTCTGCCCCGGCCGCTGCGCGCTTGGCAGCGGGCGCGAGCGCGCCGTTCGGCCCCGTCAGGGGGAGGAAGCGTGACGTTGGCTCTTGAAGAAAAATACGACCAGGTAAGGCAGCTCGTCGCAATGGGCAAAGAGCGGGGCTACCTGCTCTACGACGAGGTCAACGATATCCTGCCGGCCGAGGTTCACTCGTCGGAAGAAATCGACGACCTGCTCTCGACTTTCGAGCGCTACGGAATTGATGTCTACGAAGACCTCTCGACCGCGAAGGCGGCGCTGGCGGCTGCCGAGCCGGCCGAAGTCGTCAAGGAAGAACACGCCGCGGAAGAAGGCGAACTGGACCTCACCCCCGGAACTCTGGAAAAGACGAACGACCCCGTTCGCATGTATCTGCGCGAAATGGGCACGGTCCCGCTGCTGACCCGCGAAGGCGAAGTGGCCATCGCCAAGCGCATCGAGCGCGGGCAACTGCTCGTGCTTAAGACGATCTCGCGCGCGCCGCTGATTTTGAAAGAGCTGCTGCAGGTCGGCGAAGACCTGCGCAACGGCTCCCGCTCGATCAAGGAGATCGTGCAGTTCGACGATGAAGAGCTGACCGAAGAAAAGATCGAGGCGAAAACCAAGGAAACGCTCAAACAGATCGACAGGATCGCCAAGCTCTACCTGCTGGCGATGAAGCAGGCCGCCAAGCTCGAGAGGGTTCCGCGCTCGAAGAAGCGCCCCTATCTGCGCGCTCGCTACGCCGTGGCGCGGACGCGCATCGAAATGTCCGCGCTCGTCCGCGAGATCGATTTCAATCCGCTCGAGCGTAAGCGCCTGATCGACAAGATCCGTCAGACCGTCGAGCGTGTGCATTTCCTCGAGCGCGAGACCGTGAAGCTCGAGCGGCGCGTCGACGCCTCGAAAGCCGAGGTCCAGGCCGAGGCGCGCAAGGACCTGCGCGCCGGCCGCCAGGAACTGAGCGAGATCGAAGTGGCCAGCGAGGTGAGTCCCGCGGAGCTGAAGCGCGCGCTCCAGGTGATCCTTCGCGGCGAAGCGGAAGCCGAGCAGGCCAAGAAAGAGCTGATCGAAGCCAACCTGCGGCTCGTCGTTTCCATCGCCAAGAAATACACCAACCGCGGCTTGCAGTTCCTCGACCTGATTCAGGAAGGCAACATCGGCCTGATGAAGGCCGTGGACAAATTCGAATGGCGCCGCGGCTATAAGTTCTCGACCTACGCCACGTGGTGGATTCGCCAGGCCATCACCCGCGCCATCGCCGACCAGGCCCGCACCATCCGCATCCCCGTGCACATGATCGAGACGATCAACAAGCTCGTGCGCACCCAGCGCCAGCTCGTGCAGGAGCTCGGCCGCGAGCCTACCTCCGAAGAAATCGCCAAGCGCATGGACATCGCTGTCGCCAAGGTGCGCAAGATTTTGAAGATCGCGCAGGAGCCGATCTCGCTCGAGACCCCCATCGGCGAAGAGGAAGATTCGCATCTCGGCGATTTCATCGAGGACAAGGCCGTGGTTTCGCCGTCCGACGCGGTGATCAACTTGAGCCTAAAGGAGCAGACCTCCTCGGTGCTGAAGACGCTCACGCCGCGCGAAGAGAAAGTCATCAAAATGCGCTTCGGGCTCGACGACGGCAGCGAGCACACGCTCGAAGAAGTCGGGCAGTCCTTCGCCGTCACGCGCGAGCGTATCCGCCAAATCGAGGCCAAGGCTCTGCGCAAGCTGCGCCACCCGTCGCGGTCGCGTAAGCTCCGCGCCTACCTCGAAGGCTCCGCCAACGACTACTGATCTCTCCGCGCTCCTCCCGGCTTAGGTCATGGATTGGGAGCGAGCGCTCTCGCGCTTTGGCAATTCCCCGTTCGAATCTGAATGATGGCGCTTTACCGAGTATCCACCCACCCCGAACGAGAATGGCGCCGTGCGGTCCTCTCCCGTCCCCGGAACTGACCGTTCGCGAACGAAAACCGATCCGCAAAATCTTTTAGCATGCCTTCCCGCCGACATATGATGTTGCCATGGCGACAAGCCTCGAAGTGCGCGAGCTGGCGGTCGAGCTGCCGACTCGAGAGGGTTGGGTGCGGCCGGTGAACGGCGTGTCGTTCGCCCTCGGCGAAGGCGAGACGCTCGGCATCGTCGGCGAATCCGGCTCCGGCAAGACGATGCTCGCTCTCGCGCTGATGGGACTCGTCCCGCCCGGCGCGCGCCGCAAGGGCGAAGCCTGGTTGCGGGAATCGGCGTCGAGTGGGAACGATCTGATTGCGGCAGCGCCGGGTGAGATGCGCGCGCTGCGCGGGCGCCGCATCGCCATGATCTTTCAGGAGCCCATGACGGCGCTCAATCCCGTGATCCGCGTAGGTGCGCAAATCGCCGAGGCGATTCGCGTACACGAGCGAGGCCTCGCGGCGAACGAAATCGAACGCCGCGTGCTGCACGCGCTCGAACGTGCCTCCGTGC
>DATLWP010000159.1:0-1689 GCA_035576265.1 Candidatus Polarisedimenticolia bacterium | reverse complement strand
TCGACAAGCTGTCCAGCGATTCGGACTGATTGCTTGCGCCGTGTGGAGTTGATAACATGCGGCATCGTCATAGGGCATCCCGAAACGCTCTGCTGGTGGGATGGGCGCAAGAAATTTCAAATGCCCAACAGCCTGATCTCCGGCAGGATGCAATCGATAGGGCCGGTGGCGAGCGTCAATCGGGGTTGTGATTCAATCTAGCGTGAAAAATGGCTGGTAAGAATTCACGAGTAATCGTAAGAATTCGCGAGATGATCTTGCACGGCGAACTCGTGCCGGGTCAGCGAGTGAGAGAAGTAGAGCTGGCGAACAAATTGGGTGTTTCGAGAACCCCCGTCCGCGAGTCGTTGCCTATACTTGCTCAGGAAGGAATGTTGACGCAGCTGGACACGCGCGGGTTCATCGTGCGTGCCTTCACACCCCAAGACATCACGGACGCCATCGACCTTCGCGGTGTGCTTGAAGGACTGGCGGCCCGCATGCTCGCCGAGCAAGGGCCGCCGCGTCGATTGATACAGTTGCTTCACGCGTGCCTCCATGAAGGTGATGAAATTTTCGCCAAGCGGCACATGGTCGCATCCGACGAGGCGCGATATGGCGAAATGAACAAGCAATTTCACTCGCTCATTGTCCAGGGAGCGGGCAGTCGAGTGATTGCCGACGCGATTGAGCGCAATAGTCGAATACCGTTCGCAGCTGCGCACGCAATCGCCTTCGACAAGGTAGACCTGCCTCGCATGTATGATTCACTGAGTTACGCACATCGTCAGCATCACACGATCGTTCAGGCGCTGGAAAATGGCGAAGGGGCGAGGGTTGCAGCCCTCATGTACGAACACGCGTGTGAAACCAAAACGAGCACGAATATAGCCCGCAAAGGGTGGCGACCGGGCCAAGAGGAAGGGGGGAAACCCTCCTCTATGGGACGAGAGCCCGAAGATGGGCAACAGAGCTGAGTCCTACGGCAGTGCTGCGAAGGATCCGGTGGCACTCGAACTCCTGCCAAGCGATCAGCGCTGGCCTACACCGGGGTCTCGAGTGTACGGAGTCGCAGTAGTTGGAACTTGCTTACTGAGCCATATCGCGAGTGCCGCGCAAAGGCCGCAGAGAGCGCCGGAAAACATGAGCTCCCGCGGCGTCCATCCAGCCGTCAAGAGCATCCCTGCCAGCACAGGCCCTACGATCGAGCCCACGCGGCCAACGCCGAGCGCCCATCCAACACCCGTGGATCGTATCGAAGTGGGATAAAACTTCGCCGCCAGCGCGTTAAGGCCCGCCTGCGCGCCGATCGCCTGAAACCCCAAGGCGAACGTGACTGCCAGCGCGAGCCCGAAAGGATGCAAGAGATAAGACAGGCCGGCGAAGAGCAGTCCGGCCAATCCGAATTCCGTAACCAGCGTCCGGTGCGCTCCGAGCCGGTTGAGCAGGAAGCCCTCCCCCAGGCAGGCAAAAACGCCCCCAAAGCTTACGAATGCGGTGGCCGTGACGCCCTGGGAGACGGACATGCCTGACTCCCGCAACAGTGCGGGCAGCCAACTGTTGATGAAATAGAGCAGGAGAAGGTTCAGAAAGTTCGGAATCCACAGCAAAACGGTTCCCAGCCCGCGGCCCTCGGTAAACAAATGCTTCACCGGCGCGCCCCGGCGCGGCTGCTCGTCCGCGCGGGAAGATAACTCGATCTGCCCGCTC